>DASWYX010000372.1:0-6146 GCA_036404755.1 Pseudoduganella sp. | reverse complement strand
CGGCGTGCCCATGATGGAAACCCAGTACAGGCCCGAGCCCCAGCCGGCGTTCGGATAGGCGGCGTTGAGGACGTCGTCCGCCGCGCGCACTTCGGACAGCAGCTTCGCGCCGCTTGCGCTCAGCGCGCCGGTGATCAGGTTGTTCGCCGCCGTCAGCTGGTCGGCCGTCAGCACGCTGCCATCAAGACGCAGGCCGTGGTGTGCGCCGGCCTGGCCGGACCAGGCGAGATTATCGGTGCGGGTGTAGGGGAAGAGCACCGTGTCGCTGGAGGTCGTGCTGGTCGCCACGGTCTTCTGTGCGTCGGACAGCGTGGACGTGAAGGCATTGGCCAGCGACACAGCCGGGTAGCTCGCCACGTTCGGATTCAGGCTGGCCACGTTCAGCGATACCGTATTGCTGGTCACATTGCCCGCGGAATTGCTGACCACAACGTAATACGTGCTCTGGTCGGTCGCCACCGTGGCGCTGATCGTGTAGCTGGACGAAGTCGCGCCCGTGATGGCCGTGCCGGCCTTGTACCACTGGTAGCTCAGCTCATTGCCCGTTGCCGTGACGGACAGGGTAGCGGCCGCACCCAGCGCCACGGACACGGCGGCAGGCTGGACGGAAATGGTCGGTGCGGCGGTAGCGGTGGACGTCGTGCTCGAACCGCCGCCACCACAGGCGGTCAGCGTCGAGCAAACGAGGACCGCCGCCAGCGCAAGCGCGGGCGAATGGCGATTCAAGGCTGACTCCTTAGACTGGTAAGGACCCCAGTGTAAAAAGCCTGGCGCACGCCAGGGGACGCCTTTACCCAACTTTACACCCTACCAACTTGCCGTTACACAACGCAACACCGTGAAAACTTTGCAATGTTCCTGCCGCCTGCCGGCGGGCGCGCTAAGGTAAAATGGCAGGCTTCGGCCGCGCTGCGGCATTGCATTACCAATAACACCGAAATGACCACCCTGCCATCCGAAATCAACGCCGCCGCCGTCAAGAACAGCCCCGCAGAAAAAGTGACTCCCATGATGCAGCAATACCTGCGCATCAAGGCGGACTACCCCACGATGCTCGTCTTCTACCGCATGGGCGACTTCTATGAGCTGTTCTTCGATGACGCGGAAAAGGCGTCGCGCGTGCTGGGCATAACGCTGACCGCGCGCGGCACGCAGAACGGCGTGCCGATCAAGATGGCCGGCGTGCCTTTCCATTCGCTGGACGGCTACCTGGCCAAGCTGGTGAAACAGGGCGAGTCCTGCGCGATCGCGGAGCAGATCGGCGATCCGGCGCTGTCCAAGGGGCCGGTGGAGCGCAAGGTAGTGCGCGTGGTGACGCCGGGCACGCTGACCGATTCGGACCTGCTGCCGGAGAAGTCCGAGCGTCCGCTGCTGGCCCTGTGCCAGATCAACAACCGCAAGAACCACACGATGGGCCTGGCCTGGCTGTCGCTCGCTTCCGGCGCGCTGCGCCTGATGGAATTCTCGGGCGACCAGCGCCATGTCAACGTGCGCCTGCAGCAGGAGCTGGAGCGCATTGCGCCGGCCGAAATCCTGCGCGCCGACGGCGGCGACCTGTTCGACGACATCACGATCTGCCACGTCAACAATGTGCCCGAGTGGCACTTCGACGTGGTGCACGGCCACAAGGCCCTGCTCGACCAGCTGGGCGTGGTCACGCTGACCGGCTTCGGCGCGGAAGGCCTGGGCGCTGCCTTCGGTGCGGCGGGCGCGCTGCTGCGCTATGCGCAAGCGACGCAGGGAAGAGGCCTGCAGCACGTGAAGTCGCTCACCTGCGAAACGGAAAACGAATACATCGGCCTCGATGCGGCCACGCGCCGCAACCTGGAGCTGACCGAAACCATCCGCGGCCAGGAGTCCCCTACCCTGTTCTCGCTGCTGGACCACTGCCGCACGGCCATGGGTTCGCGCATGCTGCGCCACTGGCTGCACCATGCGAAGCGCGACCAGTCGGTGGCACGCGGGCGCCATGATGCGATCGCGGCGCTGATGCAGAACGACACCACGGGTTCGCTCGGCTATCACCTGGGCCACGTGCCGGACATCGAACGCATCACCACGCGCGTGGCCCTGCTGTCGGCCCGTCCGCGCGACCTGTCCGCCCTGCGCGACGGCCTGCAGCAGCTGCCGAAGCTGCAGCACGCGCTGCAGCGCGCGGTGGGCGCCGACAGTGCGGACAGCCTGCTGTCGCAGCTGCACCAGCAATTGGCCACGCCGCAGGAATGCGTCGACCTGCTGGTGCGCGCCATCATGGAAGAACCGGCGACGATGGTGCGCGACGGCGGCGTAATCGCGCGCGGCTACGATGCGGAACTGGACGAGCTGCGCGGCCTGTCCGAAAACGCGGGCCAGTACCTGATGGACCTGGAAACGCGCGAACGTGCGCGCACCGGCATCGCCAACCTGCGCGTCGAGTACAACAAGGTGCACGGCTTCTATATCGAAGTCACCAACGGCCAGGCCGACAAGGTGCCGGACGATTACCGCCGCCGCCAGACCTTGAAGAACTGCGAGCGCTATATCACGCCGGAGCTGAAGGCTTTCGAGGACAAGGCCCTGTCCGCACAGGACCGCGCCCTGGCGCGCGAAAAGCTGCTGTACGACGAACTGCTGGCGGCACTGGCGCCGCATATCGGCACGCTGCAGTCCATCGCACTGGCCCTGGCCCAGGTGGACACGCTGACCGCGCTGGCCGAACATGCGCTGCGCAATAACTGGTGCGCGCCGCAGCTGGTGGCCGAGCCCTGCATCCATATCGTCGAAGGCCGCCACCCGGTGGTGGAAAACCAGATCGAGCGCTTCATCGCGAACGACTGCAAGCTGCTGGCCGAGCGCCGCCTGCTGCTGATCACCGGCCCGAACATGGGCGGTAAATCGACCTTCATGCGCCAGGTCGCGCTGATCACGCTGCTGGCCTACGTGGGCAGCTATGTGCCGGCGGCCAGCGCCACGATCGGCCCGATCGACCGCGTGTTCACCCGTATCGGCGCCACCGACGACCTGGCCGGCGGCCGCTCGACCTTCATGGTGGAGATGACGGAAGCGGCCACCATCCTGAACGGCGCCACCGAGCATTCGCTGGTGCTGATGGATGAAATCGGCCGTGGCACCTCGACCTTCGATGGCCTCGCGCTGGCCTGGGCCATCGCGCGCCATCTGATTGAATCGAGCCGCAGCTTCACGCTGTTCGCCACCCACTACTTCGAACTGACCCAGCTGCCGGAAGCCCATCCGACGGCCGCCAACGTGCACCTCTCCGCGGTGGAGCACAAGGACTCGATCGTCTTCCTGCACGCGGTGCAGAACGGCCCCGCGTCGCAAAGCTACGGGCTGCAGGTGGCGCAGCTGGCCGGCGTGCCGCAGCCGGTCATCAAGGCCGCGCGCAAGCACCTGGCGCGCCTGGAAGCGCAGGCGCTGGACGCCACGCCGCAACTGGACCTGTTCGCGGCGCCGATCGCGGACGCCAACGATGACGAAGCGCAGCCCGCGGCGCCGGCAGCGGCCGCCGATCCGCGCGCCGAAGAACTGCTGGCGGCGCTGGAGGAGATCGATCCCGACGCGATGACGCCGCGCGAAGCCCTGGACCGCCTGTATCAGCTGAAGCGCCTCGCCCAGCCATGATGCGCCGCGCCGCCACGCTGCTGCTGATCGGCGCGTCCCTGCTGGCCGCCCTGCCTGCGCAGGCGCGCGCCAGCAAGGAGCAGAAATCGCGCGACTTCAGCTTCGGCGTGATCGGCCATACGCTCGGCAACGACACCGGCGATGCGGACCTGCAGCGCGCCATCGCGGAAGCCAACCAGTACGACCCTGCCTTCGTGCTGGTGACCGGCATCAAGTCTTATGCCGAGGCGTGCAGCGACCGGCTGTACGAGGAGCGGCGCATGATGATGGATGCGTCCGAGCGTCCACTGATCGTGCTCACGGCCGGCAGCGACTGGACCGACTGCCGCAGCAGCGACGGCCGCTCCAGCGCCATCGAGCGCCTGAACCGCATCCGCGAACTGTATTACCCCGATAACGAGTCGCTGGGCATGAAGCACCTGACGGTGAGCCGTCAATCGTCGATTCCCAAGTTCCGCAGCTACGCCGAGAACATGCACTGGGAACGCGACAAGGTGCTGTTCGCCACCATCAACCTGCCGGCCAGGAACAACCACTTCCGCATGGAGGCGGGCCGCAACAGCGAATACGAGGACCGCATGGTCGCCAACCGCGCCTGGCTGCAGCGCCTGTTCACCTGGGCCAAGCGGCGCAAGCTGGAAGCGATCGTGCTGGTGTCGGACGGCCGCATCGGCGCCCATATCGAGCAGGGCTTCTTCTCGCGCCTGGCGGCAAAAAAGGACGGCTTCACGGAAACGCGCCGCATCGTGCGCGGGCTGGCCGAGAAATTCCCCGGCAAGGTGCTGCTGATCGACAGCCAGAAAGCGGAAAACGGCAAGCCGCCATCGATCGAATGGAGCGGCAATATCGGGCATGTGGGGCTGGCCACGGAATGGGCCGAGATACGCGTGGCGCCGGGAAGCGCCACCTTGTTTACGCTAGCCGCGCCGTAACCGCACACACGCCGGTCATCGGGGCCGCGTAGGGCGGATCATTGATCCGCCGTGCATGCTCAGTGAATCGGGTGGCTACGGAACTGATCGCCCTCTTCACCCTCATCCTCATCATCGCCATGATGATGGCCATGCGCGCCGTGCACGTGCTCATGCGCGATCTCATCTTCGGTGGCCGCGCGAACGTCAACCACTTTCAGTTCAAAGCGCAGCGCCATGCCCGCCAGCGGATGGTTACCATCCAGCACAACCTTGTCTTCCGCGATTTCGGTCACGGTAAAGATCATGGCTTCTTCCTCGCCGTCTTCGCCGTCCGGCATGCCTTCGAACTGCATGCCCACTTCCAGCGGTTCCGGCAGGCGGCTGCGTTCTTCAACCTTGATCAGGTTAGGGTCGTAATCGCCAAAGGCGTCTTCAGGTTCAATCTGGATCGTGTTGTGGTAGCCCACGTCCTTGCCGTCCAGTTCTTCTTCAATTTTTGGCAGGGTGTTCTCATAGCCACCGTGCAGGTAGACCATGGGTTGGCGGCCATCCTCGATCAGGTTGTTCTGCGCGTCGGACAGTTTGTATTCCACCGTCACAACGGTATCTTTGGCGATCTTCATTTGGCTTCCTTTCAGTTTAGCTCGGGCAGATTATACCCCGTGCGGCCAGGGGCCGACGCCGGGCTATAATCTCGCCATGAAAAAACTACCTCTCCTCGGCAACATCACGCCGGCGCAATTCCTGCGCGATTACTGGCACAAGAAACCCCTGCTGATCCGGCAGGCCGTCCCCGGCTTCAAGCCCCTGCTACCGTTCGATAAACTGGCTGAACTGGCGACCAAGGACTATGTCGAATCGCGCCTCGTCACGCTCGAAGCAGGCCAGTGGGATATGCAGCACGGTCCGCTGCACAAGCTGCCGCCGCGCAGCCAGCGCGAATGGACGATGCTGGTGCAGGGCGTCAACCTGCAGGATGAGCGCGCCGACGAACTGCTGCGCCAGTTCCGCTTCATTCCCGATGCACGGCTGGACGACCTGATGGTCAGCTTCGCCACCGATGGCGGCGGCGTCGGTCCGCACTTCGATTCCTACGACGTGTTCCTGCTGCAAGCGGAGGGGCAACGCAAATGGCGCATCAGCGCACAGAAGGACCAGAGCCTGGTCGAAGGCTTGCCGCTGAAGATCCTGAGCAAGTTCAAGCCCGCCGAGGAATTCATCCTCGAACCGGGCGACATGCTTTACCTGCCGCCGCACTATGCGCACGACGGCGTCGCTATCGGCGATTGCCAGACGTATTCGATCGGCTTCCGCTCGCCTTCCTACCAGGAGCTGGGCGAAGCGTTCCTGCAGTTCATGTGCGACTCGATCGAGCTGCCGGGCCGCTATGCCGACCCCGAACTGGAGCCGACCAGTAAGCCGGCGGAGATTCCCAAGGCGATGCTGTCGCGCCTGGCGGACGAGCTGAACAAGGTGTCGTTCACGGAGGATGACTTCACGATCTTCCTCGGCGAATACCTGTCCGAGCCGAAGCACAATGTGTTCTTCACGCCGGTAGAGAAGCCGCTCCCGGCAGGCAAGTTTGCGCAGAGCGCGGCCAAAAAGGGTGTC
>DASWYX010000371.1:0-3585 GCA_036404755.1 Pseudoduganella sp. | reverse complement strand
TTTTCCGCGCCGAGGTCGGCCGGCGTGAGGTTCAGCATGGTCGCCAGCGGATGGCCTTCCGGGATGGCGAGCAGCATCGGGTCGTTCAGCACCTGGGCGTAGGCCAGGTCCGGATCGTCCGGCGCCGGCGGCTCGCAGACGAGGGCGATATCCAGGCTGCGCTGGCGCAGTCCCTCCAGCTGTTCCGCCGAATGGTAGTTGTACAGCGCCACATGCACGGCGGGGCGCTCGCCACGCAGCTCGCGCAGGGCGTTCGGCAGCACGCCGGAATGCATGGCGTTTTCCAGGTAGCCGATGCACAGGCCGCCTTCGTCGCCGCGCCCCAGTCTTTTCGCCAGCGATTCCAGCCGGTTGGCATGGGTGAGGAAAGCCTTGGTCTCCGCAAGGAAGGTGCGGCCATCGCGCGTCAGGTAGATGCGCTGCTGGGAACGCTCGAACAGGATCAGCCCCAGCTTCTCCTCCAGCTGCGCGATCTGGCGGCTGAGAGGGGATTGCGAGATGTGTAATTTTTCCGCAGCGCGCCCCACGTTTTCTTCTTCGGCGACGGCGACGAAATAGTGCAGCTGGCGTATATCAAGCATTTCAGACCTCCTGGGACTCAAGTGTCGCATATTCCGTCTTGGACAGACTTATGGTCACTATCTAGACTGGGCTCTACCAACTTAACTCCTGGAGAGTACAAATGAGCCTCAAAGACAAACTGATCGGCACCAATCCCCTGGGCTTCGGCACCGCCCCCCTGGGCAATATGTTCCGCAACATCCCCGAAGCGGAAGCCGAGGCAACGGTAGATGCAGCCTGGGAACAGGGCATCCGCTACTTCGATACCGCGCCTTTCTATGGCGCCGGCCTGTCTGAAATCCGCCTCGGCAAGGCGCTCGCCAAGCACAAGCGCAGCGACTATGTATTGTCCACCAAGGTCGGCCGCCTGGTGCTGGACGAGATCGAAAATGCCAAAGAGCGTGACCTGGGCGAGAAGGGCGGCCTGTTCGAGCACGGCTTGCCGAACAAGATTGTCAACGATTACACGGCCACCGCCACCCTGCGTTCGATCGAGGACAGCCTGCAGCGCCTCGGCACCGATTACCTGGATATCGTCTATGTGCACGATGTGGCGCAGGACTTCTACGGCGATGAATGGCTGGCCAAATTCGAGGAAGCGCGCACCGGCGCCTTCCGCGTGCTGACCCAGTTGCGCGAGCAGGGCGTGATCAAGGCCTGGGGCCTGGGCGTAAACCGCGTCGAGCCGCTGGAACTGACGCTGGACCTGCAGGAAGCGCAGCCCGATGGCTTCCTGCTGGCAGGCCGCTACACGCTGCTGGATCATGAGCGCGCCTTGCAGCGCCTGATGCCGGCAGCCATCGCCCGCAATGTGGACATCGTCGTCGGCGGCCCTTACAGCTCGGGCGTGCTGGCCGGCGGCAGCACCTTCGAATACCAGCAGGCTTCGCCGGAAGTGCTGGCGAAGGTGGAGCGCATCAGGGCGCTGGCCGCGCGCCACAATATCAGCGTCAAAGCGGCTGCGCTGCAGTTCGTGCTGGCCAATCCTGCCGTCGCTTCTGTGATCCCGGGCGCCAGCCGTCCCGAGCGCCTGCTGGAAGACCGTGCCGCACTGGCGGAGAAAGTGCCGGCGGACTTCTGGCGCGAATTGCGCGAGCAGGGCCTGGTCGCTGCCAACGCACCGCTGCCGGCCTGAGGTGGATCATGGCCAATGCATCTGCACACATCGAGATCGCCGCGTCCGCGGACAAGGTATGGCAACTGATTGGCGGCTTCGATGCGCTGCCCGACTGGTTGCCCTACATCCCGCGCAGCGAACTGAGTGAAGGAGGGCGGGTCCGCACGCTGGCGAATCCAAGCGGTGATGCGATCGTGGAGCGCCTGCTGTCCTTCGATGAAGAAGGGCGCAGCTACAGCTATGCGATCCTGTCCGCGCCGTTCCCTGTGACCGGCTACCGCTCCACGCTGCGCGTGCTGGACGCCGGGGGCGGCGCGGCCCGCGTGGAGTGGTCGGGGCAGTTCACCCCGAACGGCGTCAGCGACGATGAAGCCGTGCGACTCTTCCGTGGAATCTACCAGGACGGCCTCGCCGCGCTGGCTGCTGCTTTCCCCACGGCAGCCGCGCACGATTGAGTCCGCTGCGTGGCGACCTCGTGCCTAGCTTTGTGCTACCTTGCATAATAGTGTTGTCATATTGATATCTAGTGGCAACATTGACCTGGGCAAATTACTTGCCCAGGTGTAGGGCGCGGCGCCGCGCACTATCGGCGCCTGCAATTGTTGACATTGCTTAACGGGGTCCACAATGAAGAAACTACCTCAGAAGTTGGCTGCGGCAGCTGCTGCATGCCTATTGGCTGGAAGCGCTTTTGCCGATATCGGCACGGCGTCCGTCAATGATGTAACGCTGAACGGAAGTCCAGCGGATGCCTTTGCCTACCAGGCTGGGTGGAATCCGCAGGCCGGTCCCAACGGCGACACCAGCGGTTTCGGCACCACGTTCGATGCCTTCGGAACCGGCGCGGCATGGGATCTGCTTGGCAAGAAGGACGGGAACGCGCCCTTCAGCACTACGGGGCCGCTAACCTTCACACTTTCCGGGTCCGGCAGCAGCGGCACCTGGACTGTGACCAACACCAGTGCCACGCAGAACATTCAGCTGGACCTGGTCTTTGCCCTGCATGCGGGGAATCAAGGGGGAGCCTGGCTGTTCGATAACCAGGCCATCGCCGCAGGCCAGACGCTGAACGGCACTTGGGCAATGAACTGGACCGTCGGGAATAACGGAGCGCATCCGGACTTCTCGAACGCAACCATCTTTGGCCGCGATATGGCCACCACGCCGGTTCCTGAACCGGCAACCTACGGCATGCTGCTGGCAGGCCTGGGACTCGTTGGCGCTATCGCGCGCCGCCGCCGCGGCGAATAATTCGCCGTTATAGGAAGGGAACGTAGTAGCGTAATTCGCGCGCAGGCCCGAGCTGATCTGGCCACCAGCCGGCCGGCGCCAATTCTTTTCAAATGATTCCCGCCAGGTGGACAATGATCCCGACGGTGAAGGTCAGATTAGTGAAAATCAGACCGTAGATCCAACGGAATTGCGTGTTCATCTCTTTCCGCAACTCGGCGAACTGCCGGTCCATCGCCGTGCGCTGTTCTGCCTGGCTGGCCCGGGCTTCAGCAAAGCCGCGCTCCATGCTGGCGCGCAATTCTTCTATAGCGCGCTCGAGCCGGCCAATCGCTTCCTTGTTGTTCTCCACTTCCACCTCAACTTTGGCGACGCGTTCGTCAAGATCCATATGGGCCTCCGCAGCGTGATTTACCGCCAAGGTGGCGCAATTGCGCGGAAAGCATATTGAGATAGGACAGGGCAGGCGGGGATAAGTTCCCCAAGGAGGCGCTGTGGTCCCCCCGACTGGAATCGAATCTTCCCTATGTTAAGAGCTTAGGTGAGACAACAGATACCGTCAAAAGTACCGCTATCGGTCGTAGATTTGTCGTAATGAATGGAGGTAAAGTGACTCCAGCGGTTTACCGTGATTTGCAATTTAGCATATACTGTTGCTCCTTCACGGTTTGCATCGC
>DASWYX010000370.1:0-6623 GCA_036404755.1 Pseudoduganella sp. | reverse complement strand
TTTCGGACAGTACCTGGCCCTTGCTGTCCGTGATGCGCGAGATCAGGTAAGGCTTGACGCGGTAGCCGCCGTTGGCAAACACCGCATAGGCGCTGGCCAGCTGCTCCGGCGTGACGGAACCGGTGCCCAGCGCCATCGTGTAGTTGGACGGATGCTTGGCAATGTCGAAGCCGAACTTGGCCAGATGCTCGTGGGCGTAAGGCACGCCGACAGCGCGCAGGATGCGCACCGAGGGCACGTTCTTGGAAGCGGCCAGCGAGCGGCGCATCGTGATCGGTCCATCGAAGACGTTGTCATCGTTCTGCGGGCGCCACGGCTCGCCGTTGGCGCCGCCCGGAAGCTCGATCGGCTCGTCCAGCACCAGGGTGGCCGGGGAATAGCCTTTTTCCAGTGCGGCCGAATAGATGAAGGGCTTGATCGAGGAACCCGGCTGGCGCCAGGCCTGCGTCACGTGATTGAACTTCTGCAGCGTGTAATCGAAGCCGCCGACCATGGCATGGTAGGCGCCGGTCTCGGCGTCCAGCGCGGCAAAGGCTGCGGCCACCTTGGGAACCTGGGTGATGGACCAGGCTTTCTTCTCGCCGCGCATCACGCGCACGATGGCGCCGGGGCGCAGTTTGAAGGTGGGCTTGGCCTTGTCCGACAGGGCCGACGCGGCCAGTTTCAGGCCGTCGCCGGTAATGGTCAGCTGCTCGCCGTCCACCGTTTCCACCTTGACCGCGCTGCTGGATGCTTCCAGCACCACGGCTGGAATCAGGCCATCGCTGCTGACGCGCTTGGCCAGCGCCTCGTCGATCGCCTCTTCGCGCGCTTCCTCGTCGGCCGGCAGGTCGATATACGCTTCGGGACCGCGGTAGCCGTGTCGCTGGTCGTAGGCGATCACGTTACGGCGCACGGATTCGTAGGCGGCGTTCTGGTCGGCGCTGAGGATGGTCGTGTAGACGTTGATGCCGCGCGTATAGGATTCTTCCTTGTACTCGGCATACACGACCTGGCGCGCCAGTTCCGCTACGTATTCGGCATGGGTGTCGAATTCCTGGCCGCGGCTGTTCACGTGCAGCGGCTCGCGTTTGGCCTTCTCGTATTCTGCGTCCGTGATGTAGCCCAGTTCATGCACGCGGGCCAGCACGACTTGCTGGCGGGCCTTGGCGCGCTTGGGGTTGGAGATTGGATTGTGGCGCGAGGGATTCTTCGGCAGGCCCGCCAGCATGGCGATTTCCGCGATCGACAGCTCCTTCAGGGATTTGCCGAAATAGACCTGGGCCGCGCCGGCAAAGCCGAAGCTGCGCTGGCCGAGGTAAATCTGGTTCATATACAGTTCGAGGATCTGGTCCTTGCTCAGCGCGGCCTCGATCTTATAAGCCAGCAGGATTTCGGTCAGCTTGCGCGAAACGACTTTTTCGCGGCTCAGGAAAAAGTTGCGGGCGACCTGCATGGTGATGGTGGAGGCGCCCTGGCGGAAGCCCCCGGCCAGGTTGGCGCGGGCGGCGCCGAGAGCGCGGATCCAGTCGATGCCGCCGTGCTCGTAGAAGCGCGTGTCCTCGATGGCGAGGATGGTCTTCTTCATCATGTCCGGCACGTCCTTGATGGACACGAAGTCGCGGTGCTCTTCGCCGAATTCGCCGATCAGCACTTTATCGGCGGTGTAGACGCGCAGCGGAATCTTGGGGCGGTAATCGGTGACGGCTTCCAGCGAGGGCAGATCGGGTGCGATGACAAGCAGCATATAGCCGATTACTGCGGCGACGCCGATGACGGCGGCAATGCCCGCGGCAATCAGGCCACGGATGACGTTACGGCGGTTCAGCCAGGCGGGCGTTGCGGAACGAGGTTCGGTCAAGGGAGCTCTCTCGGTTGCGAAGTCGGGCAATTATAGACTATGCACCAGGGGCGGCTTATGCCATAGTGCGGGCTGCACTTTTTGGAAACAAACATGCCAAAGGATCAAGGTATGCCCCTCGAAGGCCAGCCGCAGGTACGGCCCTATATTCCCGACGAAGCCAATCTTCCCGAACTGACGATACGCTCACTGCTGCTCGGCACCATACTGGGCATGGTGTTCGGCGCTTCGTCTCTTTACCTGGTGCTGAAAGTCGGCCTGACCGTGAGCGCCTCGATCCCGGTGGCGGTGATCTCGATTACTTTCTTTGGCCTCGCAAAGCGGCTGGGCGGCAAGGATTCCAGCATCCTCGAAAACAGTATTGCGCAAACGGCCGGTTCGGCGGGCGAGTCGATCGCCTTCGGGCTGGGCGTGACCATGCCCGCCATCCTGATCCTCGGCTTCGAGCTGGAAATCACGCGCGTGATGCTGGTGGGTGTGCTGGGCGGCCTGCTCGGCATCCTGATGATGATCCCCATGCGCCGCACCATGATCGTGGACCAGCACCGTGAACTCAAGTTCCCCGAAGGGACGGCCTGCGCCGAAGTGCTGAAGGCTGCCGCGAGCAACGAATCCCGCGTCGCGGCCGGCGAGAGCCTGCAGGAAGAGTCCAGCGCCGCCCGCGACGCGCGGCGCCGTGCGCGTATCATCTTCGGCGGCTTCTTCGTCGGCCTGCTGTACAAGGCGATGAATGTGTCGCTCAAGGGCTGGAAGGACACGCCGGAAGTGGTGCTGTGTGCGCCGCTGAAGGGTGGTTCCATTGGCGCGGAAGTGTCGCCGGAGCTGCTGGGCGTGGGCTATATCATCGGCCCGCGCATTGCGCTGACGATGACGGCGGGTGGCGTGCTGTCCTATCTGCTGCTGATCCCGATGATCAAGTTCTTTGGCGATTCGCTGACCTCGGTGCTGTCGCCGGGCACGATGCTGATTTCGGATATGGGCCCGAACGACGTGCGCAGCGCCTATGTCCTGTATATCGGCGCCGGCGCCGTGGCCGCAGGCGGCCTGATTTCGCTGGCGCGCGCCATGCCGATGATCTGGCGCAGCCTGAGTGCTGGCCTGGCCGGCGTTGGGAAGGGCAGCCGTGCCGACAGCACACGCCGCACCGAACGCGATATTCCGATGAAGTGGGTGATGATCGGCTGCCTGGGCATCATCGCCGCCATCACGGCCGCAACGCCGTTGCATATGAATGTGCTGGGCGCGCTGCTGATTCTCGTCTTCGGCTTCCTGTTCTCCACCGTTTCTTCGCGGCTGACGGGCGAAATCGGTTCTTCGTCCAATCCAACGTCCGGCATGGCGGTGGCCACGCTGCTGTTCACCTGCCTGATCTTCCTGCTCATGGGCTGGACCGGGGGCCAGTATTATGTGACGGCGCTTTCCGTCGGCGCCATCGTCTGCATCGCGTCGGCCAACGCGGGCACGACTTCGCAGGACTTGAAGACCGGCTTCCTGGTCGGCTCCACGCCGCGCCTGCAGCAATATGCAATCCTGGCCGGCTCGCTGGCGTCGGCGCTGCTGCTTGGCCCCATCCTGCTGCAGCTGAATAATTCCAGTACGGTCTACGTGCCCGTGGCCCAGGTGGCGCCGGGGCTCGTGACAGATGCCTCGCGCCTGACCACGGTCGGGAAACTGGAAGGGCCGCAGGCGGCCGGCGACAGCCATTCCTATAAAGTCTGGCAGAAGGCGGACGACAAGGGAGGCCCGGCCGGCAAGTATTTCGTCGCTGACGATGGCCGGGCGGTCTATTTCGTCGACCCGGGCATCAATGGCACGCACACCAAGCGTCCGGACGGAACGGAGGTGAAGAAATACGATGCGCCGAAGGCCGTGCTGGTGTCGTACATTATCAAAGGCATCCTGGACAATCAGCTGCCCTGGACCCTGGTGATGCTGGGCGTGATGATTGCCGTGGTGCTGGAAATGTCCGGTGTGGAGCCGTTGTCGTTTGCGGTGGGCGTGTACCTGCCTTTGTCGGCCACGCTGCCCGTGGCGATCGGCGGGGTGCTGCGCTGGCTGGCGGACCGCCGCAACAGCAAGCTGCCGCAATACCAGGGCCTGAGCGAGGAAGAGATGCAGGCGGCGGGCGACCGCAGCGAGGGCGTGCTGCTGGCGTCCGGCTATATCGCTGGCGGCGCGCTGGCGGGCATCGTCATCGCGATCACGGCCGGCGTGATGACTGATTTCGATACGATGATGACGAATTGGGCGGAGCACAGCAATCCGTTCTACAGCGGCGCCAGCGCGGAAGCTCTGACCCTGCTGCCTTACACGGTGCTGATGGCGCTCCTGCTGTGGGTGGCGCGCGAGAAAAAACAACCTTGAAAAGGAGACTGGGGATGAGGAATACGCTGTCTGCTGCAAGCCTGCTGCTGATTTCCGCTTCGGCCGGCGCGACCACGCAATCTATCGACTGCGGCCGTCTGCTGGACGTGAAAGCCGGCGTTTGGCGCGATAAGGTGACTGTGGTCGTGGAGAATGGCAGCGTGAAGTCGATCGCGCCGACGACCGCCAAGGGCGACGTGGACCTGAGTGCCATGTCCTGCATGCCCGGTTTCATCGACATGCACGTGCACCTCGCATCGCAGACCCAGCCCCAGGTGGACGCCCTGCGCAGCCAGCTGACCCTTGATCCGCAGGACCGCGCTTACAAGTCCGTGGCCTATGCCGAGCGTACGCTGATGGCTGGATTCACCACCGTGCGCGATCTTGGCGACAGCGAAGGCCTGAACCTGTCGCTGAAGCGCGCGATCAATTCCGGCGCCATTCCCGGACCGCGCATGTTCACGGCAGGTAAGTCGATTGCCACCACGGGCGGCCACGCCGATCCGAGCAACGGCTACTCGCGCGAACTGCGCCACCTGAAAGGTACGCCGGGGCCGGAGGAGGGCGTGGTGAACAGCCCGGAGGAAGCCCGCCAGGCGGTGCGCGCCCGCTACAAGGAAGGTGCGGACGTGATCAAGGTCACGGCCACCGGCGGCGTCTTGAGCCAGGCCGCCAGCGGCATGAACGCCCAGTACACGGAAGATGAGCTGAAAGCCATCGTCAGCACGGCCCGGGATTACGGCTTCAAGGTCGCCGCCCACGCCCACGGCGCCGAAGGCATGAAGCGCGCGCTGCGCGCCGGCCTCGATTCGATCGAGCACGGCACCTTCATGGACGACGAAGCCATTGCGTTGTTCAAGAAAACGGGCGCCTGGTATGTGCCGACCATCAGCGCGGGCCGCTACGTGGCGGACAAGTCGAAGGAGCCGGACTACTATTCCAACCTGGTGCGCCCGAAAGCGGCCGCCATCGGCCCGCAAATCCAGGGTACCTTCGCCCGTGCCTACAAGGCCGGCGTGAAAATCGCCTTCGGCACGGACGCCGGCGTCTTCCCGCACGGCGAGAACGCAAAAGAATTTGCTTACATGGTCGAAGCGGGCATGCCTGCGCTGGAAGCGATCCGTTCGGCCACGCTGAACGCCGCCAGCCTGCTCGGCCAGTCCTCCCGCCTCGGTTCCCTGGAGCCCGGCTTCGCAGCCGACATCGTCGCCGTCGGCGGCGACCCGCTGCAGGATATCAGCCTGCTGCAGAAGGTGCGTTTCGTGATGAAGGAAGGCGTCGTCTACAAGCAGTAAGACGGCGCGTGATGCCGCTCGTTTCCGGATGAGTAGCCCGGAGCCGCCCGGTGCGGTCGTGTGATCCGCTGCCAGCGAAGCTGTCACTAAATGGTTGCGCTAAACTCCTAAGAGTCGTATCTTGTTGGAAACTTAAGAGGACGGCATGGCAGAAGCACGGCAGGACGTTGATTGCGATGTGTTGGTCGTTGGCGGCGGCATCAATGGCGCGGGCATTGCGCGCGATGCGGCCGGCCGGGGACTGTGCGTCGTGCTGTGCGAGAAGGATGATCTGGCCTCGCACACCTCGTCCGCCTCGACCAAGCTGATTCACGGCGGCCTGCGTTATCTCGAATACTATGAATTCGGCCTGGTGCGCAAGGCGCTGGGCGAGCGCGAGGTGCTGCTGCGCTCCGCGCCGCACATCATGTGGCCGCTGCGCTTCGTGATGCCGCACAATGCCGGACAACGTCCGGCGTTCATGATCCGCGCCGGGCTGTTTTTGTACGATATGCTCGCCAAGCGCCAGCTGCTGCCTGGCTCGAAAGGCATCAACCTGCGTTGTCATCCTGCGGGCCGTCCGCTGAAACCGGAATTCACGCGCGGTTTCGAGTATTCGGACGGCTGGGTGGACGACGCCCGCCTGGTCGTGCTGAACGCGGTGGACGCCTGCGCCAAGGGCGCCTGCATCCTGACCCGCACCGCCTGCGTTGGCCTGGAGCGTCATCCGGATCACTGGACGGCCACGCTGCGCAAGGCGGACGGCACCGAAAAGCGCATCACGGCCCGTTATGTGGTGAACGCCGCCGGCCCGTGGACTCCGGCCTTCGCCGCAGCGGCGCTGCACAAGCCGCAGGCCGGGAACCTGCGCCTGGTGAAGGGCAGCCATATCGTCGTGCGCCGCATCTTCGAGCATGACAATGCCTACATTTTCCAGAACGGCGATGGCCGCATCGTCTTCGCGATTCCCTATGAGCGCGATTTCACGCTGATCGGCACCACGGACGTTGATTACAAGGGTGATCCGAACAAGGTGGCGATCGAGGAAAGCGAGATCAGCTACCTGTGCAAGCTCGCCAGCGAATACTTCCGCGAGCCGGTGCGTCCGGCCGATGTGGTGTGGACCTATGCGGGAGTGCGTCCCC
>DASWYX010000369.1:0-12235 GCA_036404755.1 Pseudoduganella sp. | reverse complement strand
GCGTGGCGCACTTCGGCCACGGTGCGGACCCGGTTGTCGGTCATGCAGTCGACGATGATCGCCGCGCCGCCGATGCCATAGCCTTCGTAGCGTACTTCTTCGTAGTTGGCGCCGTCGCCGCCGCCGGTACCGCGGGTGATTGCACGCTGGACGTTATCCTTCGGCATATTGGCGTCGGCCGCTTTATCCATGGCCAGGCGCAGGCGCGGGTTGGATGCGACATCGCCGCCGCCCATGCGGGCAGCCACGGTGATTTCCTTGATCAGGCGCGTCCAGATCTTGCCGCGTTTCGCGTCCGTTGCAGCCTTTTTATGCTTGATGTTGGCCCATTTGCTGTGTCCAGCCATGTTCAATCTTCCTTAGACGGTGTGCAATCGAGGGCGATATTCTAGCATATCGCCCTTCGTCGAACCGCCGAAGGCAGGGGCCTCAATGCCATGGAACGTAGTTGATGCCGTGCTCGATGCTGCCGATGACCTGGGCCTGGTTTTCAGGGCTTTCGGCAAAGTCGATCAGCACCGATTCGCGCGACACGCCGCGGTTCAGCGCATCGATCCAGAACTTGTAGCCGTCCGCATCGGGCGTGCGGTGCAGGGCGTTGGCGTAGAGCGCGGTGAGGAAAGTATCGTTGTTGGCGTTGGCGCCGTACAGCCGGTCGAATTCGGCGCTGTGGGTGAAGCCGTGCGCCATGCCCAGCCAGGGTTCGCCGCGGTCGGCCGCGTCGATCCAGAAGCCGAGGCCCACCTGGTCGGGCGCGCGGTCGAAGGCGGCCTGGTAGAGGCGGAACATCTTGCCGGCGTTGCCATTGATATCCAGCGCCACGCCGGCGTCATTGAACACGACGCGTTCGACGTTGGGCAGCACGGTGTCGCTGCTGCCGTTGCCGGTGACGTGGGCCACGTGGTCGGCGCCCACGGACACGCCAAAGGAGCTGCGCGCGCCGTTGTAGACGACGGTATCCACGCCGTCGCCGCCGTCGTAGGCGTTGTAGCCGGCGCCGCCGTTCATGATGTCGTTCCCGGCGCCGCCGTGGAAGGCGTCGTTGCCGTTGCCGCCATTCATGATGTCGTTGCCGAAACTGCCCCAGAACTCATCGTTGCCGTTGCCACCGTCAAAGGTGTCGCCGATGAGGTCATTTCTATAAGTGTTGGTGGCCGCGTCGTAGATCTGGCCCGCGTCCAGGCGGTCGTCGCCGTCGCCGCCGATCAGGATGTCAGCGCCCCCGTTACCGTAAAGAAAGTCGTTGCCGGCGGTGCCCTGAATGGTCTCGTTGCCACTCGTGCCGCCTTTGATGATGCCGTCTGCCATGATGAGCTCCCTTCGTACACGCAAGAATGTCTTTTTTGTAACGGAAGAGTAGTCCGAATTTGTTGAGTTGTCGCGCGGCTGATTTGCAATTATGCGTGGCAATTTTTGGGGGCGGATTTTGTGAGCTAAACCTAAAACCGGGGTCAGACGGGGACGCCGAGTCCCAAGGGTCCGACCCGGGGTGCGGGTTAAGGGGCGCTCAGCGGTCGTTGCCGTTTCGTCATACAATGGCAGGCATGACTACCAGCACCACCACCCCGTCCCATGCCGGCGCACGTGCCGCTTACCTGGGCGGACTGGCGATTGCGGTGGGTGGGGCGGTGCTGTTTTCCACCAAGGCGGTGGTGGCCAAGCTTCTCTACCGTTATCACATCGACGCCGTCACGCTGATCGCCTTCCGCATGCTGTTCTCCCTGCCCATCTTCGCGGCAGTGGCCATCTGGAAGATGCGCACCGAGCCGCCGCTAAGCAAGGCGGACGCCTGGCGGCTCGTCGGACTTGGCCTGGTCGGCTACTACCTCTCCAGCTTCCTCGATTTCCTGGGCCTGCAATACATCAGCGTCGGCCTCGAACGCCTGATCCTCTTCCTCACGCCGACCTTCGTGCTGCTGATTTCATCCACCTGGCTGAAGCAGCACATCAGCCGCAAGCAATGGCTGGCGCTGCTGCTCTCCTACGGTGGCATCGTGCTGGTGTTCGTGCACGACCTGCAGGGCGGCGGCAGCGTCGCGCTGGGCTCCAGCCTCGTGCTGGGTTCCGCGCTGGCCTACGGCATCTACCTGCTGGCTTCCGGCGAAATGGTCAAACGACTGGGGCCGTTGCGCCTGGTCGCGTATGCGATGTGCGTGTCCAGCGCGGCCTGCATCGGACAATTCTTCCTGCTGCGGCCTGCCTCGCTGCTGATCCAGCCGATGCCGGTGTACTGGCTGTCCCTGGCCAACGGCATATTTTGCACGGTGATGCCGGTGTTCATGACGATGACCGCCGTACAGCGCGTCGGCGCGGGCGTGGCGTCGCAGGCGGGTATGATCGGTCCTGTGTCCACGCTCTTCCTCGGCGCCGTGATTCTTTCCGAGCCGGTGACGAGCTGGCAATTGGCAGGCACCGCGCTGGTGCTGGCCGGGATTTATACGCTGTCCAAAGTGAAAGGTGAGAAGAAATGAAGCCCCGCATTGCCCTGATTGCCCACGACAAGAAGAAGGACGACATGATTGCGCTGGCGCGCGAATATGTGGACTTCCTCAAACAATGCCAGCTGTGCGCCACCGGCACCACGGGCGGGCGCCTGATCAGCGAAGTGGGCCTGGTAGTGGACCGCAAGCACAGCGGCCCGCTGGGCGGCGACCTGCAGATCGGCGCCCTGCTGGTCGATGGCCTGATCGACGCCATCATCTTCCTGCGCGACCCGATGACGCCGCAGCCGCACGAACCGGACATCAACGCGCTGGTGCGCGCCTGCGACGTGCACAACATCGCCTGCGCCACCAACCTGGCGTCGGCGCATCTGGTGCTGTCGCAATTGCAAACCCAGATGGGAGAGTCCAAATGACGAAGGCGATCCGCATTTCCCGCACCGGCGGGCCGGAAGTGATGGAGTACGTGGACGTTGACGTTGGCGCGCCCGGACCGGGCGAGGCGACCGTGCGCCATGAGGCGATCGGCCTGAATTTCATCGACGTCTACTTCCGCACCGGCCTGTACCCGCAGCCGCTGCCGTCCGGCCTTGGCCAGGAAGGCGCGGGCGTGGTCGAAGCGGTGGGTGAGGGCGTGACGCATGTGAAGCCGGGCGACCGTGTGGCGTATGCGGGCCGTCCCAACGGGGCGTATGCGGAGAAACGCAATATGCCGGCCGCCATCCTGCTCAAGCTGCCGGACAATATCGGTTTCGACACCGCGGCCGCCATGATGCTGCAGGGGATGACCGTGCAGTACCTGTTCCACCGCACCGCGCAGCTGAAGGCGGGCGACACGATCCTGTTCCACGCGGCGGCCGGCGGCGTTGGCCTGATCGCGTGCCAGTGGGCGAAGGCGCTGGGCGTGAACCTGATCGGCACCGCCGGTTCGGACGAGAAGGTGGCGCTGGCGAAGGCGCACGGCGCCGCGCACGTCATCAACTACAACACGGAGAACTTCACGCAGCGCGTGAAGGAGATCACCAACGGGCAGGGCGTGTCCGTGGTCTATGACTCGATCGGCAAGGATACCTTCATCGGTTCGCTGGACAGCCTGGCGCCAATGGGCCTGATGGTCAGTTTCGGCAATGCTTCCGGCCCGGTCGATCCGTTCTCGCTGAGCGAATTGCAGTCGCGCGGCTCGCTGTTCGTGACCCGTCCCACGCTGTTCACCTATGTGGCCAAGCGTCCCGACCTGGAAGCCTGCGCCGCTTCGCTGTTCGACGTGGTGGGCAGCGGCAAGGTGAAGATCGATATCAACCAGCGCTATAATCTCGCCGACGTGGCGCAGGCGCATATCGACCTCGAAGCGCGCAAGACCACGGGGTCCACCATTATTCTTCCTTGAGCATCATGACCGATCAGAACCGACCAGCCGAAGACGACGATCCAGGCCAATCCCCCAATTTTGGCCGCCTGCTGGTGATTCTCCTGCTGGCGGTCGCCCTGATCGGCCTGATTACCTTCGCCAGCGAAGCTTATTACAGCTGATCGCTTTGCATCCGCGCCAGTCGCGCGCGGATGCCTGCACCTACCGAAATCTGCGGGTTCGAATAGCCGTCCGTCTTGCCCGCCTCCTGTTCCCGCTGCAGGATGATCTTGCGCGCGGCGGCGTGCGCTTCCTCGAAGGAGCGTGTGCTGTTGCGCAGCTGTTCGTCGTACATGGCGCGGCCGAAGAAAGTCAGCTCCGATTTGCTGCCGCAGCCATAGGACGTATGGTCCGCGTCGGCGGCCGTCATCACGAGCGTATTCTCGTTGGCGAGCGGCGCGATCCAGCTGCCGGAGTAGCAGGCCGAGATTGAAATCACGCGGTTGCGGATGCCCGCTTCGTCCAGCCACTTCTTCAGCTGCTGCGGCGTGAGATCCTGCATGGACAGCGGCGGGAACTGGGAGGCCAGATGCCCATTGGCGCCGCCGTGCGAGGTCAGGTGGAGGAAGAGGATATCCTCATCCTTGTCCATGGTCTGCGCAATACGGTCGATGGCCCGGTGCAGGTTCAGCGGCGTGGCCCAGACCTGCGTGCCGGCCGTATGGAAGTGGTTCACCATTTGCAGCACGCGTCCGTCGGCATCGAAGCGCTTCGCCATCACGTCCGCGACGACGCCGCTTTCGCGCCAGAACACGTCCGCATAGTAGGGCGCGAAGGTGAGGGCGTACATATCGACCCTGCCGGGGCGCTGTGGCTTCAGCGCGGCCAGCTGTTTCGCCAGCAGCGCGGGCTGCGCTTCGGCCAGTTCCTGCGTCAGCTTGAAGGGGTAGGGCTCGGCGCTTTCCTGCTGCTTCGGATACCAGAAATCGGCGGGGCGGGCGAAGATGTTCAGCGCGAAGCAGCCGATCAGCACCAGGATGGCCGTGGCGGATGGCAGCGGCTCCCGGCTGCCGCCACGCCACAGCAGAACAAGCTGCGATATCAGGGCCAGCGCCGGCGGCGCCATCCAGACGGCCGTGTTGCCGTAGCGGCCGAGTCTTGTCGTATCCAGATGGCCGTGGATCATGGCCACGTAGACGGCGCCAACCAGCAGCGTGAGTGCGATGGACTGGGCTTGCAGCATCGTGAACAGGCGTGGCGTGTCTCCGCGCACCAGCCAGGCGCACCAGGGCAGCAGGGCCAGGGACAGCCAGCCGGCATTGAAGGCCGGCCAGTAGAAGATGGCCGGTCCGTCGATATACAGGCGCTGGACCAGCACGCCCAGGGCGAGATTGATCACGAACAGCGCGGCGATCATGGCCGGGCCGGTTGGCAGGCCGTCCCAGCGGGGCGGCAGCATCACGGCGGTGCGCGCGCCCGCGCGCAGCCAGGCGAGCATGGGGTAGCGCGGGCCGGACGTGCCCGCAGCGGGCGAGTCGGACACTGACGTGGCCGGCGCGAGTGCGGGATCGTCGTCAGGCGAGAGAGACATCGTCACTCCTTGTGCGGCGCATCAAAAAAAATGCCGTCCAGATGGAACTGGACGGCATTGGGAGGCAATCGATTTACTGGATTTCAAGGTCAACGCGCTTGGCCTTGCCGCTCTCGCCTGGGAAGCCGGTGAAGGCGCTCTGCACCAGGGCGGGCATCACGGCGGGCGTTGACTGTTTGCGGCTGGTGTTATTCACCGTCACCTCGAACAGCTTCTGGCCGGACAGATTATTGATCGTCACATAAAGCTTGCGCTCGTAGTTGTGCTGGATGACTTCCCGGTACTCCATCGGGCCCCAATACCAGGGGTCATAGAAGCCGCGGTAACCGTAGAAGCCCCCGTAGTAGCGGCGGTACGGGCCGTAGCCGAAGCGTCCATAGCCCCAGGGGCCGTAATAGGGCGACATCAGGAAGGGATCGGACGCCTGCAGCACCCGGGTCGGATGATCGACGGTCGAGAAACGCATGCCCACCCTCAGCTTGGCGTCGGCCGGATTGGCCGCCTGCTGGAAGCCCAGTTTCGCCAGTTCATTGCTGACCAGGGCCAGGTAGCTGCGGTGCTCCAGCGTATCCTCGGCCGGAGGCGGGGTTTCGAAGACATAAGACTTATCCTGCAGGTCCGCCGGCCACTGATGGAACACGGTGACGTCACTGCGCAAGGTCGTGGCGCACCCGCTCAGCAGCAGGCTGGCAGCCGCTATGAGTATGCTGGCTAGCGCTTTCATGGTCTGACTCCCAATTTTCAAAGGATTTCTACTCATTTGCCAGTTTATTACTGCAACAATCGTTTCGCCTAATTATTACAGAATGTTACCGCCAGAGGGAAAGCAGAAAAGAACCGGAAAAGAATCGGGCGTCGCCCCTGCGCGCTGTTGGTAAAATAACCTTTCTTTGTCTTTGCCAAGAACGAAACCCATGCGCACCGATAGCCCCCAGACGATCTACCGTAAAGACTACACCCCGCCCAGCTACCTCGTTGACACCGTAGAACTGGGCTTCGACCTGGATCCCGCCAAAACCGTGGTCGCCAACCGCATCACGCTGCGCCAGAATCCGGACAGCAAGAGCCGCGACCTGGTGCTGAATGGCGAGGACATCGAACTGGTGGCCATCCGCATGAATGGCCAGGCGCTGACGCCGAACCAGTACATCGTCGCCAACAATACGCTGACCATCCGCAAGGCACCGGCCGAAGTCACGCTGGAAATCGAAACCACCTGCGCGCCGGAGCGCAACACCACGCTGTCCGGCCTGTACACCTCGAACGGCAGCTTCTATACCCAGTGCGAGGCGGAAGGCTTCCGCCGCATCACCTATTTCCCCGACCGTCCGGACGTGATGGCCAAGTACACGGTCATGCTGCGCGCGGACAAGGAAAAATATCCGGTGCTGCTCTCCAATGGCAACCTGATCGAAGAGGGCGACCTGGACGACGGCCGTCACTACGCCAAGTGGGAAGACCCGTTCAAGAAGCCGAGCTACCTGTTCGCCCTGGTGGCGGCCCAGCTGGTATGCCAGGAAGAGACGTACACGCTGGCCTCCGGCCGCGACGTGCTGCTGCAGGTGTGGGTCGAAGAGGGTAATCTGGACAAGACCGACTACGCCATGCAGTCGCTGAAGAATTCCATCCGCTGGGACGAGGAGCGCTGGGGCCTGGAACTGGACCTGGACCGCTTCATGATCGTGGCCGTGGGCGACTTCAATATGGGCGCGATGGAGAACAAGGGCCTCAACATCTTCAACACGAAGTTCGTGCTGGCCAATCCCCGTGTTGCCACGGACATCGACTACGCAGGCATCGAAGCCGTGGTCGGCCACGAATACTTCCACAACTGGACCGGCAACCGCGTGACTTGCCGCGACTGGTTCCAGTTGTCGCTGAAGGAAGGCCTGACCGTGTTCCGCGACCAGGAGTTCAGCGCGGACATGATCGGCACCGAATCCGGCCGCGCCGTCACGCGTATCGACCAGGTGCGCACCCTGCGCCAGGCGCAGTTCCCGGAAGATGCGGGCCCGATGGCGCATCCCGTGCGTCCCGATTCCTTCGTCGAGATCAATAACTTCTACACGGTCACCGTGTACGAAAAGGGCGCAGAAGTAGTGCGCATGTACCAGACTCTGCTCGGCCGCGAAGGCTTCCGCAAGGGCATGGACCTGTATTTCGAGCGTCACGATGGCCAGGCCGTGCAGTGCGACGATTTCCGCGCCGCGATGGCCGACGCCAATGGCCGCGACCTGACCCAGTTCGAACGCTGGTATTCCCAGGCCGGCACGCCGGTGGTGTCGGCGAAGTCGCGCTACGACGCGGATGCGCAGACCTTTGAGCTGACCCTGACCCAGAGCTGCCCGCCCACGCCGGGCCAGGCTAGCAAGCTGCCGTTCCACATTCCCGTTGCGGTCGGCCTGCTGGGCGAGGATGGCCAGGACTTGCCGCTGACGGTGGATGGCGAAGCGCGCGGCACGACCACGGTGCTGGAATTGACCGAAGCGGAGCAGACCTTCACCTTCAGCGGCGTGGCCGAACAGCCGGTGCCGTCCATCCTGCGCGACTTCTCGGCGCCGGTGGTGCTGCAGTACGACTATAGCGACGATGAACTGCTCCACCTGTTCCGCTACGACAGCGATCCAGTGAACCGCTGGGAAGCCGGCCAGCGCCTGGCGATGGAACGCCTGCTGGCGTTGTGCGGCGCGGTGACGATGGGCCGCACCCTGTCGCTGGACGATACCTATATCGAAGCGCTGCGCGCGCTGCTGACGGACGAATCGCTGGACGCGGCCTTCCGCGAGCAGGCGCTGATCCTGCCATCCGAGACGATCATTGCGGAGGCGATGGATGTGGTGCATCCGCAAGCCATCCACAGTGCGCGCCAGTTCATGCGCCATGCGATCGGTTCTGCCCTGGCGGACGAGCTGCACGAAGTCTACGAAGCCAATGCCACGCCGGGACCTTACAGCCCGGATGCGGCGTCCGCCGGCAAGCGCGGGCTGCGCAACCTGGCGCTGGCCTACCTGCTGGTGCAGCCGAATGCCGAGGCCATGAAACTGGCCGAGGAGCAGTTCGACAATGCGACCAATATGACGGACCGCGCGGCGGCCATGGTGTCGATGATCCACAGCGGCGCCGACGTGAGCCAGCGCCTGGAGACCTTCTACCAGGAGTTCAAGGGCGAGCCGCTGGTGGTGGACAAGTGGTTCACCATGCAGGCTACCGCGCCGCATACCGACGTGGCCCGCGTGCGCGAGTTGATGCGGCACCCGGCGTTCACGCTGAAGAACCCGAACCGCGCCCGCAGCCTGCTGTTCGCCTTCTGCAACGCCAACCCGCCGCAATTCCATACCGCCGACGGCAGCGCTTACGAGTTCTGGGCCGAGCATGTGATCAAGCTCGATGCGCTCAACCCGCAGGTCGCCGCGCGCCTCGCGCGCTCGATGGACCGCTGGCGCAGGTATTCGCCGGAGCTGCAGGTCCACATGCGCCATGCGCTGGAACGCGTGGCTGCCGCAACGCCGCTGTCCAATGATGTGATGGAGGTTGTCAGCAAGGCGCTGGCCAACTAAACACGGCGGATCATTGATCCGCCGTGCGTACACGACAACGAAATTCAAACCAAACCAGGGAACCCGAATGAAACGTATCAGCCTCACCCAACACCTCGTTGAAGAACAACGCCAGCACCACAACATCCCCGCCGAGCTGCGTCTTCTGATCGAGGTGGTCGCGCGCGCGTGCAAGACCATCAGCCACAGCGTGGGCAAGGGCGCCCTGGGCGACGTGCTCGGCGCACTGGAAACGGAAAACGTGCAGGGCGAAGTCCAGAAGAAGCTGGACGTGATCTCCAACGAAATCCTGCTGGAAGCGAACGAATGGGGCGGCCACCTGGCGGCGATGGCGTCGGAAGAGATGGAAGAAATCCACCTGATCCCGAACCGCTACCCGAAAGGCGAGTACATGCTGGTGTTCGACCCGCTGGACGGTTCCTCGAACATCGACGTGAACGTCTCGATCGGCACCATCTTCTCCGTGCTGAAGGCGCCGGAAGGCATGAGCGAGCCGACCGAGAAGGACTTTCTGCAGCCGGGCACCAAGCAGGTCGCCGCCGGCTACGCCGTGTACGGCCCGCAAACCATGCTGGTACTCACCACCGGCAATGGCGTGAATTGCTTCACGCTGGACCGCGAAATGGGTTCGTGGGTGCTCACCCAGCGCAATATGCAGATCCCGACCAAGACCAAGGAATTCGCGATCAATATGTCCAACCAGCGCCACTGGCACCCGCCGGTCCAGCGCTACATCTCCGAACTGCTGGCAGGTTCCACCGGCCCGCGCGGCACGGACTTCAATATGCGCTGGATCGCGTCCATGGTCGCCGACGTGCACCGCATCTTGAACCGCGGCGGTATCTTCATGTACCCGGCCGACGTGCGCGACCCGTCCAAGCCGGGCAAGCTGCGCCTGATGTACGAAGCCAACCCGATGGCCTTCATCGTCGAACAGGCCGGCGGCATGGCCACCGACGGCAAGCACCGCATCCTCGACATCCAGCCCGAGAAATTGCACCAGCGCGTGCCGGTCATCCTCGGCTCGCGCGACGAAGTGGCGGTCGTTACCGGCTACCACCACGAATAAGCGCCCCCGTTGGATCCACCGGGAGGCGTAGGGCGGATCATTGATCCGCCGTGTTTGCGCCGCCCGCGCGCCCGGCAATGATTGTTGTTCATTAAACACTAGCAAACTGTCAAATTAGTTTGCTATAATCCGGGCTCTTTGCCGGTGTAGCTCAGTTGGTAGAGCAGCGCATTCGTAATGCGAAGGTCGTAGGTTCGACTCCTATCTCCGGCACCAGAATCTGAAAGGGCCGCACGTGAAAACGTGTGGCCCTTTTGCTTTCCGACTTCCTCCAGCTGCATAGTTTGACCGCCGTCAGCAAGGCTGCGCGACTCCGGCGATATGATCGCCAGACACATTTCAAGGGAGGGCACGCAATTGAAGCCGACGCTTGTACACGACATCATCGGAAAATTGGCGCTGGGCGTCGATCCGCTAACGGACTCGCCGCTGCACGACGAGAGCATTTTTCACCATCCCACTGTCATCCGCGCCTTGTTCCTGGCGAAGGACGCCGTTAAGCTGCAGGACCACGCCCAGTCCAGCGCCTGGAAAAAATGGGAAGAGAATGACCGGCTCAAATTGCTGGCCTTATTCCAGCAGCAAACTCCGATCAGGGAAATCGCGAACCAGCTTGGCCGATCCACCGGCGGGGTTATCGCGAAACTGGTGCGCGAAGGCGCGCTGCAAGATCGCGAGGAAGGCCGCGCCTTGATGGAAAAGCAGGACGCAGAGCAGGCTGCGAAGTCTTAGCACGCTCCAGCCGTCGTCACACACCGCGATGCGCCGTGTAGGGAAGGGTGCTGATTTTTCGGTTTTTACTAAAACACGCTAAGGCCTACTAATTCGCGCTGCCTGCCACTATCCCGTCCGAGAGTGCGCTAATCAGGGCACTAAATCGCGCTGGCCGGCTCTATTGAACAGACGAGCCCCAAAAAAAAGCCCGCTCAGGGAGCGGGCTGAATCTATTTTTCCTTGGAGGAGAATAGAGGAGACAGGTGCAATTATGCTGCGGTGCGATATATAGATCCAATTTATTGTTCGAATGCCTGTTATTAATTTTCGCAATATCTCTACAGTAGGCTGATCAAAATGGCGATCGGAATGCCGTGCGGGGCTATCGGGAATCGATCATTTCCGTGACAATTGCCAAAATCACTACCTGATCATTGCCCCGATGCGAAGCCGACCTATCACACGTTCCGCCAGCGCACTGGGCGCCATGGGTGGACTGATTCTGGCCTTGAGTGGCCAGGCCCATGCCGCCCCCAGCGCCGGACAAGCCTATTTCGAGAACAATTGCTCGATGTGCCACACGGTCAAGCCGAATATGGAGGCCCTGCTCGGCCCCGGCTTGTTCAACGTCGTAGGACGCAAAGTCGGCAGCGCGCCGGGCTTCAATTATTCCAGCGCGCTGGCGGACCTGGGCGCCAAGGGCAAGACCTGGACCGCCGCCGATCTTGACCTGTTCTTGAAAGACCCGTCGTCCTTCGCTCCCGGCACCGCAATGCAAGCCGCCGTGCCCGCGCAGAAGGACCGCGACGCGCTCATCGCCTGGCTGTCCACGCAAAAGGGCAAGGCGACCACCGCGCCGGTGGCCACAGCGCCTGCAGCGGTCGACATCCAGCACTGGAGCGGGGACAAGCCAGGCCGCATCCACGAGACCCGCGCCAGCGAACTGCCGGCGCCATATGCCAGCCCAAGCGTCAACAATGGCCCGGCCACCGTGCCGCGCCCGGCCGGCGTGCTGCCATCGGTGCCTGACCACTTCAAGGTCAGCCTGTGGGCAACGGACCCGGACAAGGGCCGCCTGCTGATCAAGGCGCCCAACGGCGACCTGTTCATGTCCTCCGCGAGCAAGCGACTGATCAAAGTGTTCCGTTCCTCCACCGGCGAAAAGGTGGACAAGGTCAGCGTCTTCGCTTCCGACCTGGATCGTCCCTACGGCTTCGCCTTCTGGCCCGCTGGTCCCAATCCGCAATACCTGTATGTGGCGAATGTGAACTCCATCGTGCGCTTCCCCTACAAGAACGGCGACCTGGTCGCCAGCGGTAAGCCGGAAGTGGTCGTGCCCAAACTGACCGAAGCGCCCGGCGGCCACACCACGCGCACGCTGGTATTCTCGGCCGACAGCAAGACGATGTTCGTGTCCATCGGCTCGGCCACGAACTACGCCGAGCGCATTGGCGCTACCCCGCCGGAACCGCTGGCGCAGTTCGAGGCGAAGCAGGGCATGGGCGCCGCCTGGGG
>DASWYX010000368.1:0-6995 GCA_036404755.1 Pseudoduganella sp. | reverse complement strand
ACGACGATCTTCATCTCCGGCCGCGCTTCCTTCGCGCGCGTCAGGCGCTGGAACAGGATGGGATGGCACCAGGCCAGGTTTGAGCCGACCAGCACGACCATGTCCGCCAGTTCCAGGTCGTCGTAGTGCACGGGCACCACGTCCTCGCCGAAGGCGCGCTTGTGACCCGCTACGGCGGAGGACATGCACAGGCGCGAGTTCGTGTCGATATTCGCGCTGCCCACATAGCCCTTCATCAGCTTGTTGGCGACGTAGTAGTCCTCGGTGAGCAGCTGGCCGGAAACGTAGAAGGCCACCGCATCCGGCCCGTGTTCCTCGACAATCGCAGCCCAGCGCGACGCCACGTGATCCAGCGCCTCATCCCAGGAAGCCTGGCGCAGCGCGCCGCCGGCGCCGTCGCGCATCATCGGATGCAGCAGACGGCCCTCAAGGCCGATGGTTTCGCCCAGCGCGGAACCCTTCACGCACAGGCGGCCGAAATTGGCGGGATGCGAGGCATCACCCGCGATATCGAAACCGCCATCCTCGCGCGGCGTCGCCTTCACGCCGCAGCCCACGCCGCAATAGGCACAGGTAGTGCTGACCGACAGATGTTCCTGGGAGAGATTCATGATGTCACGCAGCCTGGGCGCACAGCGCCTGGCCAAACAAGAGTTGACTGCGCATGGCCGAAATATCGGTGCGCTTCTGGATCAGGTCGAAGTACCACGGCCCGTCCTGCACGTCGCCGTACAGCACGGCGCCGGCGATGCGGTTGCCGTTCAGGACCAGGCGCTTGTACACACCGCGGCGCGGATCGCGCAGCACCAGGTCTTCGCTGCCCTCGCCGCCGATGAAATCGCCCACCGAATACAGGTCGACACCCGTCACCTTCAGGCGGGTGGGCGATGCCTGCTGCACGTAGCGCCGCACGCCGGCGCCGGCCAGGTGGGCGCCGCACACGCGGGCCTGGTCCCAGATCGGCGCCACGAGGCCGAAAGTGGCGCTGCGGTGCTGCACGCACTCGCCGACGGCGTACACGCGGGGGTCGTAAGTCTGCAGCGTATCGTCCACGACGATGGCGCGATCGCAGTGCAGGCCGGCGGACTTCGCCAGTGCGATATTGGGACGTACGCCGGCCGTCATCACCACCAGGTCGGCCGGGACTTCGCTGCCGTCGGCAAAGCGCACGGCAGTTACGCGGTCCGGACCCACGATCCCGGTCGTCTGCGCGCCCAGCAGGAAGCGCAGGCCTTTCTGCTCCAGCGCTTTCTGCAGCAGGGCCGCGGCGGGCTTGTCCAGCTGCTGGTTCATCAGCGAATCGGTCACGTGGACGACGGTGACTTCCATGCCCTGGCGCTGCAGGCCGTTGGCCGCTTCAAGGCCCAGCAGGCCGCCGCCGATGACGACCGCATGCTTGTGATTGCGCGCCGCTTCCAGCATATGCTCCACGTCCTGGATATCGCGGAAGGCCAGCACGCCCGGCAGCTCGTGGCCCGGCACGGGAATGATGAAGGGCCTGGAACCCGTGGCCAGCAGCAGGCGGTCGTAGCGCACTTCCAGGCCGGAGCGCGCACGCACGGTACGGCGCTTGCGGTCGATGTGCTCCACCGGGTCGCCGGCGTGCAGCGTGATGCCGTTCTGCTGGTACCACTCGCGGGTATGCAGCATGATGTCGTCCACCGTCTTCTCGCCGGCCAGCACGGGCGAGAGCAGGATGCGGTTGTAGTTCCCGTGCGGCTCGGCGCCAAAGACCGTGATGTCGTACAGGTCGGGGGCCAGCTTAAGCAGCTCCTCGACCGTGCGCATCCCGGCCATGCCATTGCCGACGACGACCAGCGAGGGTTTCATGCCCCGACCCAGACCTTTCCGCCATCGATGCGCGCCGGCCAGGTCGGCACGGAATGCTCCGGCGCTTCCAGGCACTCGCCGGTCTGCAGGTCAAAGTGGTGCTTGTAGATGGGCGAGGCGACCACGATGCGCTCGCCGAGGTTGCCCACCAGGCCGCGCGACAGCACGGCGGCATCCGAATTCGGGTCGTAATTGCCGATCGCGAAAACGCGCGGCTCGCCCTGGTCGAGCAGGTGGAACACGGCCACCTGCTCGCCATTCAGCAGAGCACAGACGCCGGTGTTGGGGACAATGTCATCGAGGCCGCAGATGGCGGTCCAGTTGCCGGTTTGGATGTCGCGGTGCATGTTAGGTCTCCTGGGTTCGGCAGATCAATGATCCGCCCTACGCTACAACTTTGATTGGGATACGTTTGCGCTCTTCGATGGTGGCGGGACGGATCTGTCCACGCTCTTCCATGAAGACCACGTTGCTGTCCTTTTCAGGGCTGTTGACGAAGTGGCGGAAGCGCGCGCGGGTTTCGGGATTGTTGACCGCTTCCTTCCACTCGCAGGCGTAGGTGTCGACCACGCGCTGCATGTCCGCTTCCATCTCGGCGTTCACGCCCAGCTTGTCGTTGATGACGACGTCCTTCAGGTAATCGAGGCCGCCTTCCAGGTTCTCGCGCCAGGTGCTGGTGCGCTGCAGGCGGTCGGCCGTGCGGCTGTAGAACATCAGGAAGCGGTCCACGTACCTGACCAGGGTTTCCTTGTCCAGGTCCGAAGCCAGCAGCTCGGCGTGGCGCGGCTTCATGCCGCCGTTGCCGCACACGTAGAGGTTCCAGCCTTTTTCGGTGGCGATGATGCCCACGTCCTTGCCCTGCGCTTCGGCGCACTCGCGGGTGCAGCCGGACACGCCGAACTTGATCTTGTGCGGCGTACGCAGGCCCTTGTAGCGGTTTTCCAGTTCGATCGCCAGGCCCACGGAATCGCCCACGCCGTAGCGGCACCAGGTCGAGCCCACGCAGGACTTCACGGTGCGCAGCGATTTGCCGTAAGCGTGGCCGGTTTCGAAGCCGGCAGCGATCAGCTCTTCCCAGATCAGCGGCAGCTGTTCGACGCGGGCGCCGAACAGGTCCACGCGCTGGCCGCCGGTGATCTTGGTGTACAGGCCGTACTTCCTGGCGACCATGCCCACGGCGATCAAGCCTTCCGGCGTCACTTCGCCGCCCGGCATGCGCGGCACCACGGAGTAAGTGCCGTCCTTCTGGATATTGCCGAGGTAATAGTCGTTCGTGTCCTGCAGGCTGGCGTGTTCCTTCTTCAGCACGAAATCGTTCCAGCAGGTGGCGAAGATGCTGGCTGCCAGCGGCTTGCAGATGTCGCAGCCCATGCCCTTGCCGTGGCGCGCGATCAGGTCTTCGAAGGTCTTGATCTGGCCGACGCGGATCAGGTGGAACAGTTCCTGGCGCGAGTGCGGGAAGTGTTCGCAGACGTGGTTGTTCACGTCCATGCCCAGCTTCTTCATTTCCGCCTTCATGATTTGCGTCACCAGCGGCACGCAGCCGCCGCAGGAGGTACCGGCGCCGCAGCACTTCTTCAGCGCGCCAATGCTGGTATTGCCGGCGGCAACCGCATCGCAGATCGCGCCCTTGGATACGTCGTTGCAGGAGCAGATCTGGGCCGATGCCGGCAGCGCATCCACGCCGATGCCCGGCCTGGCGGCGCCGTCGGATTGCGGCAGGATCAGGAATTCAGGCGCTTCCGGCAGCTCGATGCGGTTCAGCATCATCTGCAGCAGCGTGCCGTATTCGGAGGCGTCGCCGATCATCACGCCGCCCAGCAGGTACTTGCCGCAGTCGGACACCACGATCTTCTTGTACACCTGCTTGCGCTCGTCGGTGAACTGGTAGCTGCGCGAGCCTTCCGCCTTGGCGTGCGGGTCGCCGATGCTGGCCACGTCCACACCCATCAGTTTCAGCTTGGTGCTCATGTCCGCGCCGCTGAATTCAGCCGCTGCGTCGCCCAGGATGTGTTTTGCGGCCACGCGCGCCATGTCGTAGCCCGGCGCCACCAGGCCATAGATCATGCCGCCCCACAGCGCGCATTCGCCGATGGCGTACACGTTCGGGTCGGAGGTCTGGCACTGGTTGTTGATGCTGATGCCGCCGCGCGGCCCGACTTCCAGGCCGCATTCGCGGGCCAGCATGTCGCGCGGGCGGATACCGGCGGAGAACACGATCATATCGGTGTCCAGGTGGCTGCCGTCCGCAAAGTTCATGCGGTGCGTGCCCTCTTCGCCTTCCGTGATGGACACGGTGTTCTTGCCGGTGTGGACGGTGACGCCCAGGTTTTCGATCTTGCTGCGAAGGACGCGGCCGCCGCCGTCGTCGACCTGCACCGCCATCAGGCGCGGCGCAAATTCGACGACGTGGGTTTCCAGGTCCATGTCGCGCAGGGCCTTGGCGCATTCCAGTCCAAGCAGGCCGCCACCGATCACCACGCCGGTCCTGGAGCGCTTGCCGCATTCGAGCATGGCTTCCAGGTCTTCGATGGTGCGGTAGACGAAGCAATCCTTGCGGTCCTTGCCTTCGACCGGCGGCACGAAGGGGAAGGAACCGGTGGCCAGCACCAGCTTGTCGTAGTCCAGCACATCGCCGGTGTTGACGGTCACCTTGCGCGCTGCCAGGTCGATGGCGGTGGCGCGGGCATTCAGGCGCAGCACCATGTCGTCGCGCTCGAAGAAGCCCGGCTTGACCAGGGACAGGTCTTCGGCGCTCTTCCCGGAAAAGAATTCGGACAGGTGCACGCGGTCATACGCAGGGCGCGGCTCTTCGCACAGCACCGTCACGTTCAGGTCAGCTGCGCCGGAATCCGCCAGCGATTCGAGGAATTTGTGGCCCACCATGCCGTGGCCGATAACGACGATCTTCATGCTGCTGCTCCTGCCAGTGCGTGTTCCTTGTTGGTCTCTGCGCTGAAACGCGCGGCGACGGCGCACAGCGCCGAGATTGCGACGAGGATGCCGAGGATGCTCAGCGTCTGCTGCGTGTTGCCGACGCCCTTCAGCAGGAAGCCCGCCAGTACGGCGCCCACGTTGCCGCCGGCGCCGATGATGCCGGCCACGCCGCCCAGGGCGCGCTTGTCGATGAAGGGCACCAGCGCGTAGGTCGCGCCGCAGGCCATATGGGTGAACAGGCCGAACGTCAGCATGGCGATGATTGCAAACGTCACGGTCTCGGAGTGCGAGAACCACAGCAGGCCCACGCCTTCGCCGATCATCATCGCGACCAGCAGGTTGACGCGGGCATTCAGGCTGCCTCGCACTGCCGCCTTGTCGGACACCCAGCCGCCCAGTGCGCGGGCAAACAGCGCCAGCAGGCCGAAGCTGCCGGCGGCCATGCCGGCCTGGCCCAGGGACAGCTTGAAGGTGTCCACGTAATAGGTGGCGGCGATATTGTGGATGAAGATCTCCACGCCGAAGCAGGCGCCGTAGGTGACGAACAGCATCCACACACGGTAGTTCTTTGCAGCCAGCTTGAAGCTCGCCCAGCCGCCTTTCTTGCCGCTCTCGATCTCTACGCCTGCGGCGCGCAGATCGGAATAATTACCCTGCGGGCAGTCCTGGGTGAAGCGGTAGTAGACGAAAGCCATGATGATCATCAGCACGCCGGGCACCACCAGGGCGGCGCGCCAGCCCACGGTCTCGTTCACGCCCAACATGATCATGGCAGCCATGATCAGGGGCATGGTCGATTGCACCACGCCGCCGCCCGCATTGCCCCAGCCGGCCGATGCCGCGTTCGCGGTGCCGACCACATTCGGCGCAAACATCACGGAGGTGTGGTACTGGGTGATCACGAAGCTCGCGCCCACCGCTCCGATCAGCAGGCGGAAGAACAGGAAGCTTTCATAGGTCTGGGCAGCAGCGACGCCCAGCACGGGAATGGCGCCAAGCAGCAGCAGGCCGGTGTAGGTCTTGCGCGGTCCGAAACGGTCGCACATCGGGCCGATAATCAGGCGCACGATGATGGTGATCGCGACGGCGGCGATATTGATGTTGGCGATTTGCGCCGGAGTCAGGCCGAATTCACCTTTGATCACGGGCATCAGCGGCGCGCAGGCGAACCATGCGAAGAAGCAGACGAAGAAGGCCATCCAGGTGAGGTGGAAGGCGCGCATCTGCGGGCTGCTGATGGAGAACAGTTTGATGCTGGTAGCTTTGCTGGCCATTTTTTTCATCCCGTCTAGAAAACAAAAAAGCGCCCGCGCAGCCCTGGCCTTTTGAGTGACCGGGATGCACGGACGCCGTTGTCCTGTTGCCAGCCCCTCGTTAGACCAGCGTTTCAATTGGGAGGGTCGCCATTGACCCTATGCCTACTGCTTTGCAAGAGCTGTGCCACCCTGTTTTGCCCCGCTTCCCCGGGCTAAACGTGCTGAAATGGCAATGAAAGAGGGAGTGATGATAGTTTTAGGTGCGTTTTTGCCCGATCATGGTGCACCGCACCAGTGCATGAGCTTGCCCGTCGGCTACGCGCTGGCCGTGCTGAGCGCGGTTTTGACCATGTCGTCGATTTCGGTGGTGATGTTGGAAAGCACCCCGGCCACGACCGCGAACTCCTTGCCGGCCTGGCCGGCGCGCGCCGCGATCACGCGGGCGTTGAAGGACACCATCTTGGCCTGGCGCGCAATGGTTTCAATGTCCGTAATCACGCTGCGCAGCTGCTTCTTCATCTGCATCGCGTGCCGCTTGGACAATTCCTCGTAGATCGCCGTGATCTGGTTCAGCACCGCCAGCACGGGCGTGGTGATTTCGACCAGCTGCGCCAGCAGCGCCGGCGCCGTGCGCGCGCCACGTTCGGCGGCATCCAGCGTGCGTTCGGCCAGCTCGATGAAAGCGGCAATCTGCGCAGCGCCCGACAGCCTGCCATAATAAGCCTCCTGCAGCTCGGTACAGAATATGCCAGGCAGGGTATCGCTGCCATTTACCAGCGTGTGGTGGGCGTTGCGGAACAGCGTGAGCGCCTCGCGCGCGGTTGCCACGGCTTCGGGCTGGCCCTGCGCGGCCAGCACCGCGTACAGCACCAACCGCTGCGACGTGAAGCGGCGGCGTCCGGAAAGATTGATCAATGCGCCAAAGACTTCGCCTGATAAGGGTGATGCTTCCATGATGTGTGCTCCATTTCT
>DASWYX010000367.1:0-11167 GCA_036404755.1 Pseudoduganella sp. | reverse complement strand
TCTGAGTAGATCGGACCGGGCCCGTTAGTTTTTTTTGGAGTCACAATCATGATGATGAAGAAGACTGCCGTAACCGTATTCACCGCGATGGCGCTGGCTGCCGGCGCGCCTGCATTGGCCCAGCTGATTCCGCCGCCTCCGGCGCCGACCAATGCACCGGCCGCCGCATCGGCGCCGGCCGTGTCGCCGGCTGCCGCTGCCAGCGTGCGCGGCCTGCTGGAAGCGATGCGCTACCGCGAAACGATCGCCGCCAACAACAAGGCGATGTCGGAACAGCTGCTGAACGTGATGCGCAGCCAGGTGGAAGCGTCCATCCGCAACAATCCAAAGCTGGACGACGCCGCACGCAAGACCGAGCTGGCCAAGGCGGAACAGGCCTTGCCGAAGGCCGTGGCGGCGGTGCAGGGCGTGCTGACCGACCCCAAGGTGATCGACGAGATGTACAACGAAGCGTCCAGCCTGTACGCGCGCTATTTCACGCCGCAGGAGATGGACCAGCTGGCGGCCTTCTACCGCACGCCGACCGGCCAGAAGGCCCTGAACGTGATGCCGCAACTGACCGCGGAAGCAATGAAGATGGCCCAGCGTATCGTGGCGCCGCGCGTGCAGGCGGCGCTGAAACAGGCCAAGCAATAAGGAGATCGAAGCTGTGACGAACGTTTATAACTTCTCTGCCGGCCCGGCCGTGCTGCCCAAGGAAGTGCTGCAACAGGCGGCCGCTGAAATGCTGGACTGGCATGGCAGCGGAATGTCCGTCATGGAGATGAGCCACCGCGGACCGGAATTCATGTCCATCTACCGCGCGGCGGAAGCGGACCTGCGCGAACTGCTGGCGGTGCCGGCCAATTACAAGATCCTGTTCATGCAGGGCGGCGGCCTGTCGCAGAACGCCGTGGTGCCGATGAACCTTATCGGCACGCCGGGCCGCACGGTCGACTTCGTGCATACCGGTTCCTGGTCCGGCAAGTCGCTGAAGGAAGCGGCGCGCTACGCCACCGTGAACGTGGCTGCCTCCTCGCAGGCGGACGGTTTCTCCGGCGTGCCGGCGCAGGAATCGTGGAAGCTGACGAAGGACGCGGCCTATCTGCATATCTGCACCAACGAGACCATCGATGGCGTCGAATACAATTTCACGCCGACCGTGCAGGGCGATGTGCCGCTGGTGGCGGACATGTCTTCGCACATCCTGTCGCGTCCCGTCGATGTGAGCAAGTACGGCGTGATCTTCGGCGGTGCGCAAAAGAATATCGGACCGGCCGGCGTGACCGTGGTCATCATCCGTGAAGACTTGCTGGGCAAGGCGCTGCCGATCACGCCGTCGGCGATGAACTTCGCCACCGTGGCGGAACATGAGTCCATGTTCAACACGCCGCCTACCTACGGCATCTATATCGCCGGCCTGGTGTTCCAGTGGCTGAAGCGGCAGGGCGGCGTGGCGGCCATGGAAAAGCGTAATATTGAAAAGGCAGAGCTGCTGTACGCGGCCCTGGACGCGGACGATTTTTACCAGAATCGCGTCGCGAAAGAGTACCGCTCGCGCATGAATATACCGTTCTACCTGCGCGACGAATCGAAGAATGAAGCATTCCTGGCCGGCGCGAAGGCGCGCGGGCTGCTGCAGCTGAAGGGCCACAAGTCCGTCGGTGGTATGCGGGCATCGATCTATAACGCGATGCCGATCGAGGGCGTGCAAGCCCTGGTCGACTATCTCAATGAATTTGCTGGCCGGTAAACCTAAGAGCTGGGTCAGACCCAAGGGTCAGACCCCTGGTTTCCGCCGCACAGAGTGAACGCAAACGAATGACAGACAAACTCAAACCCCTGCGCGAGAAGATCGACTCGATCGACGCGCAGATCCTCGATTTACTGAACCAGCGGGCGAAGGTCGCACAGGAAGTCGGCCACGTGAAGGCCGAAACGAATGCGCCCGTCTTCCGTCCCGAGCGCGAAGCCCAGGTGCTGCGCGGCGTGGCCGATCGCAATCCCGGCCCGCTGGGCGCGAAGGAAGTGCAGTCCATCTTCCGCGAAATCATGTCCTCCTGCCGCGCGCTGGAGCGGCGCGTGACCGTGGCCTACCTGGGCCCGGCCGGCACCTTCAGCGAGCAGGCCGTGTATGCGCAATTCGGCACGGCCGTCGAAGGGCTGCCATGCCCCTCCATCGATGAAGTGTTCCGCGCCACGGAAGCCGGCACCGCCGATTTCGGCGTGGTGCCGGTCGAGAACTCGTCCGAAGGCGCGATCAACCGCACGCTGGACCTGCTGCTCACCACCCCCTGCCTGATCAGCGGCGAAGTGGCGATTGCCGTGCACCACAGCCTGATGAGCAAGACGGGCACGATGGACGGCGTGACCGCCATCTGCGCCCACTCGCAGGCGCTGGCCCAGTGCCAGGCATGGCTGAACCAGAATTACCCGAACATCGAGCGCCGCGCGGTGGCATCGAACGCCGAAGCCGCGCGCATGGCGGGCGACGATCCCACCATCGCCGCCATCGCCAGTGAGCTGGCAGGCAATATGTATGGATTGGGCGTGGTCAAGGGCCATATCCAGGACGACCCGCATAACCGCACCCGCTTCGCCGTGATCGGCAAGCTGGAGACGGGGCCTTCGGGCAGCGACCATACCTCGCTGGTGCTGGCCGTGCCGAACAAGGCGGGCGCCGTGTACCAGTTGCTGGCGCCGCTCGCCACGCACGGCGTGTCGATGACGCGCTTCGAATCGCGCCCGGCCCGCATGGGCACCTGGGAGTATTATTTTTACGTTGACATCGAGGGACACGTGCACAACCCGGCCGTGGCCAAGGCGCTGGCCGAACTCAAGGACAACGCCGCCTTCTTCAAAGTGCTGGGCTCTTACCCGACCAGCCTCACCTGATAAATCGAGAATTGAACATGTCCAAGCAATACGGTCCTGAATACGTTCGTGCAATCGCTCCTTACCAGGCTGGCAAGCCGATTTCGGAAGTGGCGCGCGAATTTGGTCTCAACGAAGAAGCCATCGTGAAACTGGCTTCGAATGAAAATCCTTTTGGCGTGCCGGAATCGGCGCAGAAAGCCATGGCTGCCGCAGCTGCAGAGCTGGGCCGCTATCCCGACGCGAATGCCTATGACCTGAAGCTGGCGCTGTCGAAGCGCTATGACGTGCCGATGGAGTGGATCACTCTCGGCAACGGCTCCAACGATATCCTGGAAATCGCCGCCCACGCCTTCTGCGAGCGCGGCCAGTCCATCGTTTATTCCGAGTTTTCCTTTGCCGTGTACGCGCTGGCCACCCAGGGCATCGGCGCGCGCCACATCGTGGTGCCGGCCAAGGACTATGGCCACGACCTGGATGCAATGGCCGCTGCCCTCGCTCCCGATACCAAAGTGGTCTTCATCGCCAACCCGAACAACCCGACCGGCACCTTCATCCCCGGCCCGCAGATCGAAGCTTTCCTGAAGAAGGTGCCTTCGAACGTGGTCGTGGTGCTGGATGAGGCCTACAATGAGTTCCTGTCCGAAGAGGACCAGTTCGAATCCGCGCTGTGGGTCAAGCAGTTCCCGAACCTGCTGGTGTCGCGCACCTTCTCCAAGGCCTATGGCCTGGCCGGCCTGCGCGTAGGCTTCTCGCTGGCCCAGCCCGAGCTGACGGACCTGATGAACCGCATCCGCCAGCCGTTCAACGTGAATTCCCTGGCCCAGGCAGCCGCCATCGCGGCCCTGAACGACAAGGAATTCCTGGCCAGGTCGGCGCAGAACAACAAGGCAGGCTACGAGCAGTTCGTGCAGGCGTTCAAGGAGATGGGCCTGGAATACGTGCCTTCCCACGGCAACTTCGTGCTGGTGAAGGTTGGCAACGACGACGGCGCCGGCGCGCGCGTGAACCTGGCGCTGCTGAAGCAGGGCGTGATCGTGCGGCCGGTCGGCAACTACGGCCTGCCGCAATGGCTGCGCATCTCCATCGGCCTGCCGCAGGAGAACGCCATCCTCATCGCGGCCTTGCAGAAGGCCCTGGCCAGTGCTGAATAAAGTCGTCATCTTCGGCGTTGGGCTGATCGGCGGTTCGTTTGCACGTTCGCTGAAGAGGGCGGGGTTTGTGCGGCATGTCGTCGGCGTGGACCGCTCGCCGGCGTTTCTGGCGCGGGCGCTGGAGTTGGGGATTATTGACTCGGCTTGCGAACCAAACGCCGGGTCGGATGAGGTGGCCGGCAGCAAACCGAAAACCGGGTCAGACCCACAGGGTCAGACCCCGGACGGCGGCGGCCGCGGGGCAGGGTCTGACCCTTTGGGTCTGACCCAGGGTTTAGGTTTGAAGGAAGCGCTGGCCGGCGCCGACCTCGTCTTCCTCGCCGCGCCGGTAGCGCAGACCGAGCGCATCCTCGCCTCCATCAAGCCGCACCTGGACCCTAGCACCATCGTCACCGACGGCGGCAGCACCAAGACCGACGTCGCCGCTGCGGCCCGCCGCGCGCTGGGCGAGCGCGTGCGTCAGTTCGTGCCCGGCCACCCGATTGCTGGCCGCGAAACCAACGGCCCCGATGCCGCCATCGACAACCTGTATGTCGGCAAGAAGGCCGTCCTCACGCCGCTGCAGGAAAACGCGCAGGAAGACATCGACCGCGTGGCCGCCGCCTGGAAAGCGTGCGGCGCCATCATCCACATCCTGACCCCGGAGGAGCACGACAAAGTCTTCGCCGCCGTCAGCCACCTCCCGCATCTGCTGGCCTACGCGCTGGTGGATGACATTGCCGGCAAGCCCCACTCAGGCCTGCTGTTCCAATACGCTGCCAGCGGCTTTCGCGACTTCACCCGCATCGCCGGCAGCTCGCCTGAAATGTGGCGCGATATCAGCCTCGCCAACCAGGCCGCCCTCCTGACTGAGCTGGATGCATATCTGGCACAATTAACCCGTTTGCGCGCCAGCCTGGCCGCCGGCGACGCCGCCGCCCTCGAATCCGTGTACGCCAACGCGCAGCGTGCGCGCTAGCAATGGATCGAGGCCATCGAGGCTGCCGAGACGCCGCAGCCGAAGGATTCGGCCGCCGAATGAAACGCGACCCCAAGGATTTCGCATGACTGATTACCCGCATTACCTCGACCTGCAACCGGTCAGCCACGTCGAAGGCGTGGTGCGCCTGCCGGGCTCGAAGAGCATTTCCAACCGAATCCTGCTGCTGGCCGCGCTGGCCGAAGGCGAGACCAAGATCGTCGACCTGCTGGCTTCCGACGATACCGCCGTGATGCTGGCCGCACTGCGCTCGCTGGGCGTGGAGTGGCAGGAAGAACCGCCGTCCGCCGTGCATGGCGACGCGCGCACCATCCACCGCGTGCAGGGCGTGGCCGGCGCCTTCCCCAACCGTACGGCCGACCTCTTCATGGGCAACGCCGGCACCGCGATCCGTCCGCTGACGGCGGCGCTGGCCGTGATCGGCGGCGACTTCAAGATCCACGGCGTGCCGCGCATGCACGAGCGCCCGATCGGCGACCTGGTGGACGCGCTGAACGCCGTTGGCGCCAATATCGAATACACCGGCAACAAGGGCTATCCGCCGCTGCACATCCACGCCGGCAACTTCACGACCAACAAACTCTCGGTGCGCGGCAATGTCTCCAGCCAGTTCCTGACCGCGCTGCTGATGGTGTCGCCGCTGATGGCGAAGGAAAAGGCCGTGACCATCTCCGTGGAAGGCGAGCTGATTTCCAAGCCCTATATCGAAATCACGCTGAACCTGATGCGCCGCTTCGGCGTAACGGTGGAGCAGGACGAGTGGTCGTCCTTCACGATCCCGGCCGGCCAGGTCTACCAGAGCCCGGGCAATATCCACGTCGAGGGCGACGCTTCCAGCGCTTCCTACTTCATGGCGGCCGGCGCGATTGCCGGCGGTCCGGTGCGCGTGGAGGGTGTGGGCCGCGATTCCATCCAGGGCGATGTCCGCTTTGCGCATGCGCTGGAGAAGATGGGCGCCCAGATCACGATGGGCGACAACTGGATCGAGTCGCGTTGCGATGGCCCGCTGAAGGCCATCGACATGGACTTCAACCATATTCCCGATGCGGCAATGACGATCGCGGTGGCGGCGCTGTACGCCGATGGCCCGTCCACGCTGCGCAATATCGCTTCCTGGCGCGTGAAGGAAACCGACCGCCTGTCCGCCATGGCGACCGAACTGCGCAAGCTGGGCGCCACGGTGGAGGAGGGGCCGGACTGGCTGAAGGTTACGCCGCCGCCTTCCATGCAGGCTGCCGAAATCGATACTTACGATGACCACCGCATGGCGATGTGCTTCTCCCTCGCGTCGCTGGACGGCGCGATCCGCCGCGGCGCCGAGGTGCGCATCAATGATCCGAAATGCGTGGCCAAGACTTTCCCTGAATATTTCACGGCTTTTGCGGGTATTGCAAAGCGTGATAGCTTTTGAAACCTGGAACCCGGTTCTGACCCCTTGTAATTTTGCCTATGCCGACATCCCACATCCCTGTCATCACCATCGACGGCCCTACCGCATCCGGCAAGGGCACCGTGGCCCACAAGGTCGCGGACAAACTGGGTTACCACCTCCTTGATTCCGGCGCGCTGTACCGCCTGACGGCGCTGCAGGCGCTGCGCCGCGGCACCCGGCTCGACGACGAGCATGCGATTGCCAAGCTGGCCGAGCACCTGAACATCCATTTCACGGGCGAAGCCGTCTTCCTGTCGCAAGAAAACGTCACTGACGCCATCCGCGCCGAAGAAGTTGGCAATACGGCATCAAAGATCGCGGCCCTGCCCATGGTGCGGCAGGCCTTGTTCGCCCTGCAACTGAGTTTCCGCAAGACGCCCGGCCTGGTCGCGGACGGCCGGGATATGGGCACGGTGATCTTCCCGCACGCCCAATTGAAGGTGTTTTTGACCGCTTCCGTGGAGGCTCGGGCCGATCGTCGCTATAAGCAATTGATCGGAAAGGGAATTTCTGCTAATATGCAAGACCTGCTGATGGATTTGAAAGCGCGTGATGACCGGGATATGAACCGGGCCGTCGCGCCGCTGGCTCCCGCGGCAGATGCCCACGTGCTGGATACCTCCTCGATGACGGCTGAAGAAGCGGTCGATCAGGTCTTGAAATGGTACGCAGCCGTCGGCAAATAGGATTTTTTGTTCAACCCTCAACCCAGTTGAAGCCGCATCGTGCGGGCCTTACTGGCTAACCTGGAATTAACAATGGAAAGTTTTGCAGCCCTCTTCGAAGAGTCCCTGTCGCGTCAAGACATGCGCTCTGGCGAAGTGATCTCCGCTGAAGTCGTGCGTCTGGACCACAACTTTGTAATCGTCAACGCCGGCCTGAAATCGGAAGCTTTCATCCCTGTTGAAGAATTCAAGAATGACCAAGGCGAACTGGAAGTCAAAGTAGGTGACTTCGTTTCCGTGGCCATCGAATCGCTGGAAAATGGTTTCGGCGACACCATCCTGTCCCGTGACAAGGCCAAGCGCCTGGCATCGTGGCTGGCACTGGAAAAAGCAATGGAATCCGGCGAGATCGTCGTTGGTACCGTCAATGGCAAAGTCAAGGGCGGCCTGACCGTTCTGACCAACGGCATCCGTGCTTTCCTGCCAGGTTCGCTGGTAGACACCCGTCCTGTGAAGGACACCACCCCGTTCGAAGGCAAGACCCTCGAATTCAAGGTTATCAAGCTGGACCGCAAGCGTAACAACGTGGTTCTGTCGCGCCGCGCCGTGATCGAAGCTTCGATGGGCGAAGAGCGCCAGAAGCTGATGGAAACCCTGAAAGAAGGCACCGTGGTGACCGGCGTTGTGAAGAACATCACCGACTACGGCGCGTTCGTGGATCTGGGCGGCATCGACGGCCTGCTGCACATCACCGACCTGGCATGGCGTCGTGTGCGTCACCCGTCCGAAGTGCTGACCGTTGGCCAGGAAATTACCGCCAAGGTCCTGAAGTACGATCAGGAAAAGAACCGTGTGTCCCTGGGCGTGAAGCAACTGGGCGACGATCCTTGGACCGGTCTGTCCCGTCGCTACCCGCAAGGCACCCGCCTGTTCGGCAAGGTCACCAACCTGACCGACTACGGTGCGTTCGTTGAAGTGGAACAGGGCATCGAAGGCCTGGTACACGTGTCCGAAATGGACTGGACCAACAAGAACGTGGCTCCGAACAAGGTTGTCCAGCTGGGCGACGAAGTGGAAGTCATGGTTCTGGAAATCGACGAAGAGCGTCGTCGTATTTCGCTGGGCATGAAGCAGTGCAAGGCCAATCCTTGGGACGACTTCGGCATGAGCCACAAGAAGGGCGACAAGGTCAAGGGCGCGATCAAGTCGATCACCGACTTCGGCGTGTTCATCGGCCTGCCGGGCAACATCGACGGCCTGGTGCACCTGTCCGACCTGTCCTGGACCGAGCCTGGCGAAGAAGCCGTGCGCAAGTTCAAGAAGGGCGACGAGCTGGAAGCCGTTGTTCTGGCCATCGACGTGGAGCGCGAGCGCGTGTCCCTGGGCGTGAAGCAGCTGGAAGGTGATCCTTTCAACAACTTCGCAGCCATGAACGACAAGGGTTCCCTGGTTACCGGTACCGTCAAGTCGGTTGAGCCTAAGGGCGCCGTGATCCAGCTGTCCGACGAAGTTGAAGGCTACCTGCGCGCTTCCGAAATCTCCCGCGACCGCGTGGAAGATGCCGGCACCCACCTGAAGGTTGGTGATTCCGTGGAAGCCCTGGTGATCAACATCGATCGCAAGGCACGTTCGATCCAGCTGTCCATCAAGGCTAAAGACAACGCCGAAACCGCTGAAGCGATGCAGAAGCTGTCCGCTGATTCCAGCGCTGCTTCCGGCACGACCAGCCTGGGCGCACTGCTGAAGGCCAAGTTCGACAACAAGAACTAATTATCCGAGCGCTTAGATGACTAAGTCCGAATTGATCAACCGCCTGGCTGAGCGTTATTCTCAGCTGGTGGCCAAAGATGCGGAGTATGCCGTCAAGACCATTCTCGATGCGATGACCACCGCTCTTGCGAGCGGCCAGCGCATCGAGATCCGCGGTTTTGGCAGCTTTGCTCTGAATTCGCGGCCGCCGCGCATTGGACGCAATCCGAAGTCCGGCGACAAAGTGATGGTCCCTGAAAAACGGGTGCCGCACTTCAAGCCTGGCAAGCAGTTGCGCGAGCGGGTCGATGCGATGGTCGGGCAACCGATCATCGAGGACTGAGTCTCTGCAAGGAGAATGGAGGGGCGGGCTTTTGCCTGCCCCTTTTTTTGTTGTCGAACGCAAAGGAACCGACGATGAAATTGATTTCCACCGCCATAGGCGTTGTAGTATTTGTCCTGTTCTTTGGTTTTGCCGTCAAAAACACGCAGGAAGTTGACCTGCACCTCTTCCTCAACTACGAATTGCGCGGCCCCCTGGTGCTGATGCTGCTGGCCTTCTTTGTGGCCGGGGCGGTACTGGGCGTTCTGGCCCTGACTCCGACCGTGTTCCGCCACCGCCGCGAGTCGAACAAGCAAAAGACCACGATCCAGACGCTGCAAAGCTCGGCCCTGAAGGCGGCCGTCCAGCCGGCGCCGGACAGCGTCAACACCCAGCACTAAAAAGAAAAAACTATGGAATTTGAATTCTGGTGGCTACTGGGCATTCCTGCCTTCTTCGGCCTCGGATGGCTCGCTGCGCGCGTCGATATCCGCGCCGTGGTGTCCGAAGCCGGCACGCTCTCGCGCGGCTATTACAAGGGCCTGAACCATCTGCTGAACGACCAGCCGGACAAGGCCATCGATTCCTTCATCGACATCGTCAAGCTCGATCCGGATGCGGCGGACATGCACTTCGCCCTCGGCAACCTGTTCCGCCGCCGCGGCGAAACGGAGCGCGCCATCCGCGTGCACCAGAACCTGCTGTCGCGCCCGGACCTGCCGTCCGAGCAGCGCGCCCATGCCGAGTATGAGCTGGGCCAGGACTACCTGAAGGCCGGCCTGCTGGACCGCGCCGAGGAAACCTACAAGCGCCTGCTGGACACTTCCTACGCCGTGCAGGCCCGCCGCGCGCTGCTGGAGATCTTCCAGCGCGAGAAGGAGTGGCAGCGCGCCATCGAAGCGGCCGTGGCCCTGCAGGAAGCCGGCGCCGGCTCGCGCCAGAAAGAGATCGCCCAGTTCTACTGCGAGCTGGCGCAGGATGCGCTGGTGCGCCTGCATTACGACGAAGCGGAAGCGCAGCTGGAAAAAGCGCTGCAGGCGGACCGCAGCAGCGTGCGCGCCATGATCCTGTGCGGCGACGTGCAGCTGGGTCGCGGCGACGTTGAAGGCGCGCTCGTGACCTGGGGCCGCGTCGAGCAGCAAAGCGTGCCGCACGTGGCGCTGGTCGCCACGCGCCTGATGGATGGCTACCGCAAGGTGGGCCGCCCGCAGGAAGGCCTCAGCCTGTTGAAGTCCTATCTGGAACAGGCCTCGTCGATCGACTTGCTGGAGGTCGTGTTCAAGGCCGTGATCGAGCTGGAAGGCGTGGACGCGGCCAAGCAGGTAGTGTCCGATGAACTGCGCCGCACGCCGACCCTGCTAGGCCTGGACAAGCTGCTGGAAGCGCGCATGATGGATGCGCCAGCTGGCGTGCTGTCCGAGCTGTCGATGGTGAAGAACCTGGTGCACGGCTACACGCAGAAGCTGGCGCGCTACCAGTGCAGCCACTGCGGCTTCAAGGCCCGCCAGTTCTACTGGCATTGCCCGGGTTGCAGCCGCTGGGATTCCTACCCGCCGCGCCGTACCGAAGAATTGAATGTGATGAACTAAAACCTAAAACCGGGTCAGACCCAAGGGTCAGACCCTTGGGTCTGACCCCGAACTTAGGTTTAAGAAAGCAAGCCATGACCAAACACAAAGCCCCAGCCCTGGATAAAGTCCGCATCCTCGTCGTTGGCGACGTCATGCTCGACCGCTACTGGTTCGGCGACGTAAGCCGCATTTCGCCGGAAGCCCCGGTCCCCGTCGTGCGCATCCAGAAGCGCGAAGCGCGCCTGGGCGGCGCGGCCAACGTGGCGCGCAACGCCGCGGCACTGGGCGCGCACGCCGGCCTGCTTGGCATCGTCGGCGCGGACGAAGCGGGCAGTGAAGTGGAGAACCTGCTGGAAGGCGGCGGCATCCACTCCTACCTGAAGCGCGACGAAGCCATTTCCACCATCATCAAGCTGCGCGTGATCGGCCGCCAGCAGCAGAT
>DASWYX010000366.1:0-8977 GCA_036404755.1 Pseudoduganella sp. | reverse complement strand
CGTGGTGCCCGTGCACTACGACGACCTGGAACTGGCGGACATGGTCGTGCTGGTCGGCTCAAACCTGGCCTGGTGCCATCCCATCCTGTTCCAGCGCCTGACGCGCGCGAAGGAAGCGCGGCCGGAGATGAAGATCGTCGTGATCGACCCGCGCCGCACCGCGACCTGCGAACTGGCCGACCTGCACCTGCCCGTGAAGGCGGGGACGGACGTATGGCTGTTCAACGGCCTGCTGAATTACCTGTCGACCATCGGCGCGGTCGATCCTGCGTATGTCGCGGCGCACACCAGCGGCCTGGCCGATGCGCTGGCCGCCGCCGCGCTGACGCCGGAGGAAGTGGCGCGCGTCTGCCGCGTGAACCTGCACGACCTGATGGATTTCTATCAGTCCTTCGCCGCCACGGCGCGCGTGATCACGGGCTTCTCGATGGGCGTGAACCAGTCGGGCGCCGGTACGGACAAGGTCAACAGCATCATCAACTGCCACCTGATCGGCGGCCGTATCGGCAAGCCGGGCATGGGCCCGTTCTCGATCACGGGGCAGCCGAATGCGATGGGCGGGCGCGAAGTGGGCGGCCTGGCCAATATGCTGGCCGCGCACCTGGATCTCGACAAAGCTTCGCATCGCGATGCCGTGCAGGCTTTCTGGGAATCGCCGCGCATCGCTTCTTCCATGGGCCTGAAGGCGGTGGACCTGTTCAACGCCATCGATGCCGGCCGCGTGAAGGCCGTATGGGTGATTGCGACCAACCCGGTCGTCAGCCTGCCGAATGCCGACCAGGTGCGGCGCGCGCTGGGCAAGTGCGAGCTGGTGGTCTCCTCCGACGTGGTGCTGGCCACCGACACCAATGCCCATGCGCACGTGCTGCTGCCGGCGCTGGCCTGGGGCGAGAAGGAGGGCACCGTCACCAATTCCGAGCGCTGCATCTCGCGCCAGCGCGCCTTCCTGCCGGCGCCGGGCGAGGCGCGTCCCGACTGGCTGATCCTGTCGCAGTTCGCGCAGCGCCTGGGCTATTCCGGTTTCGATTACACCAGCGCGCGCGACATCTTCGTCGAACACGCGGCCCTCAGCGCCTGGCGCAACGAGGACGCTGCCATTCCCCGCGCCTTCAACATCGGCGGCCTCGCCGATCTCGACGCGAGCGCCTACGACGCCATGCCGCCCCCCCAGTGGCCTGTATTCCCCATCCGCAGCGTAACCCAAGCCGTGGGACCGGCCGCCGCAGCGCGCCCCTTCGCCGATGGCCGCTTCGCGCATGCCGACGGCAAGGCGCGCTTCGTGCCAACGCCGCCACGTGCCCCGGGCAACGCGCTGGACGAGGACTTCCCGCTGGCCCTGAACACCGGCCGCGTGCGCGACCAGTGGCACACGATGACCCGCACCGGCCGCGCGCCCAGGCTGGGTGACCACATCGCTGAATCCTTCGTCGACATGCACCCGCAGGACGCCCTGCTGTGCGGCGTGAAGGAAGGCGAACTGGCGCGCATTTCCAGCCACTGGGGCAGCATGATCGCGCGCGTGCAGCACGGCGGCGGCATCGCCCGCGGCAGCGCCTTCATTCCCATCCATTGGAACAACCAGACCGCATCGGACGCTCGCGTCGGCGCGCTGGTCAATCCGGTGGTGGACCCTGTCTCGGGTGAGCCAGAATTCAAGCACACGCCGGTGCGCATCGACCGTTTTCCCGTGAAATGGCACGGCTTCGTGCTAAGCCGCAGCAACCTTGAGCTGGACAGCCTGGCTTACTGGACCCGCGTGCAGGGCAAGGATTTCGCCCGCTACGAACTGGCAGGCCGCAACGATATCGACGACTTCGGCCACTGGGCGCGCGAGCTGCTCGGCGTCACGGACGATGATCCGGACTGGCTCGAATATGCGGACAGGAGCGAAGGCGTCTACCGCGCCGTGCACCTGGTGGACGACCGTATCGAGCAATGCATCTTCATCTCGCCGCGCCTCGACCTGCCGGCCCGCGGCTGGCTCTCCGGCCTGTTCGCGCTGGACAAGCTGGAAGCGGCCGACCGCGCCGCCGTGCTGGCGGGCCGCGCCATCGCGCAAGGCGCCGATACCGGCCCCACCGTCTGCTCCTGCTTCGGCGTGGGACGCAATACGATCTGCCAGGTGATCAGGGACAATGGGCTGAAGACGGCCGCCGAAGTGACGGCCTGCGTAAAGGCCGGCGGCAACTGCGGCAGCTGCGTGCCCGAGATCAAGCAGCTCCTGCTGCTGACGCGGGTCACGGAAGCGGAAGAGGTTTAGCGGTCGATGCCGCCCAGGCAGATGTACTTGATGACGAGGTAATCGTCCATGCCGTGCGTGGAGCCTTCCCGGCCAATGCCGGACTGCTTCACGCCGCCGAACGGCGCGATCTCGTTCGAGATCAGGCCCGTGTTCACGCCGACCATGCCGCTTTCGATGCCTTCAGCCACGCGCCAGATGCGGCCGATATCGCGCGAGTAGAAGTAGGCGGCAAGGCCGAACTCCGTCGAGTTGGCGAGCGCCACGGCTTCGTCGTCGGTCCTGAAGCGGAACAACGGGGCCACCGGCCCGAAGGTTTCTTCATGTGCGACCAGCATGTCCGCATTCACGTCCGCCAGCACGGTCGGCTGGAAGAAGCTGTGCCCCAGCTCATGGCGTTTGCCGCCCAGCAGCAGGCGCGCGCCCTTGCCCAGCGCATCGGCCACATGCTCTTCAACCTTCTGCACGGCCTTCTCTTCGATCAGCGGCCCTTGCGTCACGCCGGCATCGACGCCGTTGCCGACCTTGAGCTTGCGCGCGGCTTCCACCAGTTTCGCCGCGAACGCGTCATAGATTCCATCCTGCACGTAGATGCGGTTCGCGCACACGCAAGTCTGGCCGGCATTGCGGTACTTGGAGGCGAGTGCGCCTTCCACGGCGGCGTCCAGGTCCGCATCGTCGAACACGATGAAAGGCGCATTGCCGCCCAGTTCCAGCGAAACCTTCTTGATCGTCGGCGCACACTGCTCCATCAGCAGGCGGCCCACGGCGGTCGAGCCGGTAAAGGTCAGCTTGCGCACGATGGGGTTGGACGTCATTTCCTTGCCGATGGCCTTTGCATCGCCCGTCACCACGCTGAACACGCCGGCCGGAATGCCCGCGCGTTCAGCCAGCAGGGCCAGCGCCAGTGCCGAGAAGGGCGTCAGTTCGGCGGGCTTGAGCACCATGGGGCAGCCGGCGGCAAGCGCGGGGCCGGCCTTGCGCGTGATCATCGCCGCCGGGAAGTTCCACGGCGTGATGGCGGCGCACACGCCAATCGGCTCGCGCGTGACCACGATGCGCTTGTCCGGCCAGGGCGACTGCAGGGTTTCGCCGGCTATGCGCTTGGCTTCCTCGCCGAACCATTCGATGAATGACGCGGCGTAGGCGATTTCGCCTTTGGATTCGGCTAGCGGCTTGCCCGGTTCGGCCATCATCAGCAGCGCCAGGTCGTCCGTGTTCGCCAGCATCAGGTCATTCCACTTGCGCAGGATGGCAGCGCGCTCCTTGGCGGTCTTCCTGCGCCAGGCCGGCCATGCGGCGTTGGCCCCTTCGATGGCGCGCCGCGTGTCGGCCTCGCCCATCTTCGGCACGGCGCCGATGCGCTCTCCGGTCGCGGGATTGACGACGGCAATGGTCTCGCCGCTTTCGGCGTCGCACCACTGGCCGTTGATATAGGCCTGCTGGCGCAGCAGGGTGGGATCTTTCAAAGTCAGCATGTCGCCCCCTTTCTGAATCCGGCCAGTATAGCGAGAAGTGTGCAACCTTGCCTTGAGCACAATCCGGGACGCGCGGTTGCGGATGTTTCAATTTGGGCATATGATCGAAGTGCAAAATATTGAGATAAAACTAATATGCGCCGCCCCATCGTACTGGTCCCCGCCTGCAGCCATCAAATTGGTTCGCATCCCTACTATGCCGCTCAGAACAAATATGTGGACGCGGTCGTGGTGGGCGCGCGCTGCCAGCCGCTGCTCGTGCCGCCGCTTGGCGACAATACGGATGTCGCCGCGCTGCTGGCGATGGCCGATGGCCTGATGCTTACCGGGGCTGCATCCAACCTGCATGCGCGCCACTACGGACAGGATTTGCTCGATCCATCGCTGCCGCTTGATCCGGCACGCGATGCGACCACGCTGCCCCTGATCCGCGCAGCCGTGGACCAGGGCGTGCCCCTGTTCGCCATCTGCCGCGGCTTCCAGGAAGTGAACGTGGCCCTGGGCGGCACGCTACACCAGGCGGTACACGAAGTGGCCGGCATGCTGGACCACCGCGAAGACAAACACCAGCCGCTGGAGCAGCAATACGCCGCGGCCCACCGCGTGACGCTCGAGAAAGGCGGGCGCCTGCACTACATACTCGACGGCGAGAGTGAAATCCAGGTCAACTCGCTGCACGGGCAGGGCCTCGACCAGCTGGCTCCCGGCCTGCAAGTGGAAGCGCGTTCCGACGACGGCCTGGTGGAAGCCTATTCCATCTCCAATTCGCCCGGCTTCACGCTGGCCGTGCAGTGGCACCCCGAATGGCGCGTTGCCGACAACCCGGTTTCCATGAAGCTGTTCAGCGCATTCGGCCTGGCGTGCCGCGTGCATCGCGACCGCATCCCATAGGGCCCATCTCTGCGTCAGTCCAGAATTTCAACGAACAGAGAGGAAGCTATGGCAATTCGCGAGAACTTTACTTACACCGACATGGACGAGTGGCTCAATGAAAAACGGGTCACGGAAATCGAATGCCTGGTGCCGGACCTGACCGGCGTCGCACGGGGAAAAATTCTCCCGCGCGGCAAATTCACGGAAGACCGGGGCATGCGCATCCCGGAGATCGTGCTCGGCATGACGGTGACGGGCAACACGCCCACCGAGGACGATGCCTATTACCGCGCGATTTCCTCCATCGACCGCGACATGATCCTGAAGGCCGATCCCACCACGATCACGATGGTGCCCTGGGCCGCCGATCCTACCGCGCAGGTGATCCACGACTGCCACTTCGCCGACGGCCGGCTGGTCGATTTCGCGCCACGCACGGTGCTGCGCCGCGTGCTGAAACTGTATGAGGACAAAGGCTGGAAGCCCATCGTGGCGCCGGAGCTGGAGTTCTACCTGACGGACAAGAACTCCGATCCCGACCTGCCGCTGAAGGCGCCCATCGGTCGCAGCGGCCGCGCCGAGACCAGCCGCCAGGTGTACAGCATCGATGCCGTGAACGAATTCGATCCGCTGTTCGAGGATATCTACGATTACTGCGACATGATGGGCCTGGACGTCGATACCCTGATCCACGAGATCGGCGCCGGCCAGATGGAGATCAACTTCCTGCATGGCGAGCCCCTGGGCCTGGCGGACAAGGTGTTCTTCTTCAAGCGCACCCTGCGCGAGGCGGCGCTGAAGCACCATATGTACGCGACCTTCATGGCCAAGCCGATGGCCGGCGAGCCGGGTTCCGCGATGCACATCCACCAGAGCGTGGTCGATGCGAAGACGGGCCTGAATATCTTCAGCAACGCGGACGGTTCGCCTTCGCAGCTGTTCAAGAACTATATCGGCGGCCTGCAGCGCTACATGCCGTCCGCCATGGCGATCGTGGCGCCTTACGTGAATTCCTACCGGCGCCTGGTGCGGCATACGGCCGCGCCGATCAACATCCAGTGGGGCGTGGACAACCGCACCGTGGGCTTCCGCATTCCCGAATCGGGCGTGCAGGACCGCCGCATCGAGAACCGCATCATCGGCGCCGATGCAAATCCCTACCTGGCGCTGGCCGTTACGCTGGCCTGCGGCTACCTTGGCATGACCGAACATATGGAGCCATCGCCGATTACCACCGGCAGCGCCTATGAGCTGAAATACGAACTGCCGCAAGGCTTGCCGGAGGCGCTCAAGCTGTTGCGCGCCGAGCCACGGCTGCACACCGTGCTGGGCGAGCGCTTCATCGATGTCTACGCCGCGATCAAGGAGCTGGAGCACCAGGAATTCATGACGGTGATCAGCCCATGGGAACGCGAACACCTGCTGTTGCACGTCTGAGGAGGGCGCCATGGAAACCGCTGACATCCAGGCCAGGGACCATGCGCACTACCTGCATCCCTTCACCGACCACAAGGCGCTGGGCGAGAAGGGCGTGCGCGTCATCGTGCGCGGCGAGGGCATTTACCTGTGGGATTCGGAAGGCAAGAAGCTGCTGGACGGGATGTCCGGCCTGTGGTGCGTGAATACGGGTTATGGCCGCACGAGCATTGCGAAAGCCGTCTACGAGCAGATGGAGACGCTGCCCTTCTATAACAGCTTCTTCAACACCACCAACCTGCCCGCCGTCACGCTGGCGGCGAAGCTGGCGGAGATTGCACCGCCCGGCTTCAGGCATGTATTCTTCACCGGCTCCGGCTCGGAAGCGAACGACACCAATGTGCGCATGGTGCGCCGCTACTGGGATGTGATGGGGCAGCCGCAGCGCGACGTCATCATCAGCCGCCACAACGCGTATCACGGCAGCACGATGGCTGGCGCCTCGCTGGGCGGCATGCAGGACATGCACGCGCAGGGCGGCCTGCCGATTCCCGGCATCGTGCACATCGGCCAGCCCGATTACCCGTCCGCGGGCCAAGGCATGTCGGAGGAACAGTTCGGCCTCCGCGCCGCATCATGGCTGGAGGCGAAAATCCTGGAAGTGGGCGCGGACCGCGTGGCGGCCTTCATCGGCGAGCCGATACAGGGCGCGGGCGGCGTGGTGATTCCGCCCGCCACCTACTGGCCGGAGATCCAGCGCATCTGCGACAAATACGGCATCCTGCTGATCGCCGATGAAGTGATCACCGGCTTTGGCCGCACCGGGCGCATGTTCGCCTCCGAGCTGTTCGGCATCCGCCCGGACCTGATCACGTTTGCCAAAGGCGTGACATCGGGCTATGTGCCGCTGGGCGGCGTGCTGGTCGGCCAGCGCGTGGCCGACGTGCTGGTTGGGCAGGGCGGCGAGTTCCATCATGGCTTCACCTATTCGGGTCATCCGGTGGCATGCGCGGCGGCGCTGGAGTCGATCCGCATCGTGCAGGACGAGCGCCTGGTGCAGCGTGTGGCCGAGGATACGGGGCCTTATCTGGCGGACCGTTTCGGTTCGCTGAACAGCCACCCGCTGGTGGGCTACACGAACAGCTGCGGCTTCGTGGCCGGCCTGAACCTGGTGCGCCGCAAGGGACCTTCGCTGCATCAGCACGAGTGGTTCGACCCCGCGAAGGCCGTGGGGATGGTGTGCCGCGGCCATATGTTCAATAACGGCATGGTCATGCGCGCCGTGGGCGACCGCATGATCATCGCACCGCCGCTGGTGATGACGCGTGCGCAGATCGACGAGATGGTGGCCCTGATCCGCCATTGCCTCGACCTCACGTATGCGGACCTGCGCGAACGCGGCTGGCTCAAGGAGTAAGCATGGAGAAAATCGACTGGCACGACCGCGCCATCCGCCTGAGCATCGATGGACGCGCCTTCATCAACGGCGAGCGTACCTGGGCGGTGGGCGGCCGCAAGTTCGACAACCTGTCGCCCATCGATGGCCGCTACCTGGCGCAGGTCGCGCGCTGCGAAGCCGGGGACGTGGACCTGGCCGTGTCCAGGGCCCGCGCCGCCTTCGAGGACGGCCGCTGGGCGCGCAAGGCGCCGGCGCAGCGCAAGAAGATCCTGCTGCGCTTCGCCGAGCTGATGATGCAGAACATCGAAGAGCTGGCCCTGCTCGAAACGCTGGACATGGGCAAACCCATCAAGTACAGCCAGTCGGTGGACGTGCCGCTCGCGGCCAATTGCATACGCTGGTACGGCGAGGCGATCGACAAGATCTATGGCGAGATCGCGCCGACGCCGGCCCACAGCCTGGCGCTGATCACGCGCGAGCCGGTGGGGGTGGTGGCGGCCGTGGTGCCGTGGAATTATCCGATGCTGATGACGGCCTGGAAGATCGCGCCCGCGCTGGCGGCGGGCAATAGCGTGATCCTTAAGCCGTCCGAGAAATCGCCGCTGACGGCGCTGCGCATGGCGGAGCTGGCGATGGAGGCCGGCATTCCGGCCGGCGTGTTCAATGTGCTGCCGGGCTTCGGCAACGAGGCCGGGTCCGCGCTGGCCCAGCATATGGATGTCGATTGCATCGGCTTTACCGGCTCCACCCGCACGGGCAAACTGATCATGCAGATGGCGGGGCAGTCGAACCTGAAGCGGGCGTGGACGGAGCTGGGCGGCAAATCGGCCAATATCGTTTGCGCGGATTGTCCCGACCTGGACGCGGCGGTGTCGGGGGCCGTGGGTTCGATCTATTTCAACCAGGGCGAGAGCTGCAATGCGCCTTCGCGCCTGTTTGTCGAAGAGTCGATCCGCGAAGAGTTCCTGGCGCGCGCGCTGAAGATGGTGCCTGATTATGCCCCGGGCGATCCGCTCGACCCGGACACGGTCATGGGCGCGATCGTGGATGGCATCCAGATGAAGACGGTGATGGGCTATATCGAGTCCGGGAAGGAGGAGGGGGCGAAGCTGCTGGCCGGCGGCAATGCGGCGCGCACTGCCACCGGCGGCTTCTACGTCGAGCCGACTCTGTTCGACGGCGTGCGCAACGATATGAAGATCGCGCGGGAAGAGATTTTCGGACCGGTGCTGTCGGTGCTCAGTTTTACCGATCTCGATGAGGCGGTGCGCCAGGCGAACGCCACGCCTTACGGCCTGCATGCGGCGGTGTGGACGGCGGACCTGAGCAAGGCTGTGAAAACCGCCCGCGCCCTGCGGGCGGGCACGGTGCACGTCAACCAGTACGATGGCGACGATATCACCGTGCCGTTCGGCGGCTACAAGCAGTCGGGCAATGGCCGCGACAAGTCATTGCACGCGTTCGACAAGTACACCGAATTGAAAACGACGTGGATCCAGATTTAGGCCGCCGGCGGCGGATCAAAACGAGATATTGGTTCTGGCCCCAACGGGGCTGTAGGGCGGATCATTG
>DASWYX010000365.1:0-6529 GCA_036404755.1 Pseudoduganella sp. | reverse complement strand
TCTGCATGCGCTCCATATTCTTATACGGGCCCACGAGAATATCCGCCTTGCCCTGCACCAGCATGGCCTGGGCGCGCGCCCAGGGATAGAGCTCGAATCGGACCTTGTGGCCAAGGCGGCCGGCGATGATGCGCACGATTTCCGGGCCCAGGCCGACGATTTCATCCTCCTGTCCGCGCTCGTACACGCGTTCGAAATGCGAGCCGATGACGACCAGCTCGCGCGCCGGTGCCGGCAGGCAGAATAAGAAAACCAGGATGGCAACCAACTTGCGCATGGGTCCTCCGCAGGAAAGGCCATGATACCATCGGCGCATGACACCTCAAGCCAACCTCCGCCCCGCCCGACAGGAAGATATCCCGCGCATGGAAGCGCTGATCCGGCGTTCCGGCATTGAACTGAGCCGCGGGTTTTATACGCCTGAACAGGCGGCCGCCGTCACGCAGCATGTGTTCGGCGTCGACACCCAGCTGGTGGAAGACCAGACCTATTTCGTGATCGAACGGGATGGCGATCTGTTGGCCTGCGGCGGCTGGAGCAAGCGCGCCACGCTGTTTGGCGCCGACCGCACCAAGCAGGGAGCGGATCCCCTGCTTGATCCGGCAACCGAGCCCGCGCGCATCCGCGCCTTCTTTGTCGACCCCGCCGTGCCGCGCCAGGGATTGGGACGCCGCCTGATGGAGCACTGCGAAGCCGAGGCGGCCCGCGCAGGATTCACCGTAATGGAACTTGCGGCCACAATGCCCGGTGTGCCGCTGTACCGGGCCTGCGGTTTTGAAGTGGTGGAGAATTTTTCGCTTACGCTGCCGGACAACGTCTCAGTACCGCTGTCCCGCATGCGCAAGCGTATTGCGTGAGCCGCTGATCAGCCGTTGAAGCCCTTGCCTTCGCTGGCCAGCTTGACCAGCAGCGGCGCCGGTTGCCATGCTTCGCCGTGGCGTCCCTTGGCAAAGCCTTCGATCGCCGCCAGCACGTTCGGCAGGCCTACCATATCGGCATAGAACATCGGACCGCCGCGGTGCAGCGGGAAGCCGTAGCCGGTGAGGTAGACCATGTCGATGTCGGAAGCGCGCAGCGCAATGCCCTCTTCCAGGATCAGCGCACCCTCGTTCACCAGCGCGAATACGAGCCGCTCGACGATTTCCATATCGCTGATTTTGCGGCGCTGGACGCCGATGTCGGCTGAGTGCTTGACGATCATCTCGTTGACCACGGCGCTCGGATAGGCCTTGCGGTCGCCTTCCTTGTAGTCATACCAGCCGGCGCTGGTCTTCTGGCCGAAGCGCCCCATTTCGCACAGGAGGTCGGCCGTCTTCGAATAGGCGATCTCCGGCTTTTCCACGTAGCGGCGCTTGCGGATGTACCAGCCAATGTCGTTGCCGGCCAGGTCGCTCATGCGGAATGGCCCCATCGGGAAGCCGAACTTCTCGATGGCCTTGTCCACCTGCTCCGGCAGCGCGCCTTCCTCCAGCAGGAAGCCGGCCTGGCGGAAGTACTGCTCGATCATGCGGTTGCCGATGAAGCCATCGCACACGCCGGACACCACGCCCGTCTTCTTCAGCTTCTTGGACAGCGCCAGCGCGGTCGCCAGCACATCCTTGCCCGTTGCCTTGCCGCGCACGATTTCCAGCAGCTTCATGACGTTGGCCGGCGAGAAGAAGTGCAGGCCGATCACATCCTGCGGGCGCTGCGTGAAGGCGGCAATCTTGTCCAGATCTAGCGTGGACGTGTTGGACGCCAGGATGGCGCCCTGCTTCATCACTTCATCGAGCTTGCGGAATACCGTTTCCTTCACGCCCATGTCTTCGAACACGGCTTCGATGACGATGTCCGCATCGGCGATGGCCGCATAGTCCAGCGAGCCGCTGATGGCCGCCATGCGCTGGTCGAACTTCTCCTGCGTCAGCTTGCCCTTCTTCAGGGTGTTCTCGTAATTCTTGCGGATGATGGCGATGCCCTTGTCCAGCGCTTCCTGCCTGGTTTCCAGTAGGGTGACCGGAATGCCGGCATTGGCGAAGTTCATGGCGATGCCGCCGCCCATGGTGCCGGCGCCGATCACCGCTGCCTTGCGGATTTCGCGGGTTGGCGTGTCGGACGGCACGTCCGGTACCTTGCTGGCCACGCGCTCGGCAAAGAAGGCATGACGCAGCGATTTCGATTCCGGCGTCTGGATCAGGTGCAGGAAGCGTTCGCGCTCGAACTTCAGTCCGTCTTCAAATTTCTTCGTGACCGACGCGGCAACCGTTTCCACGCACTCCAGCGGCGCCGGGAACGGGCCCGCCACCGCCTTCACGGTGTTGCGGCTGAACTGCAGGAAGGCTTCATGGTTCGGGTAGTCCACCTTGCGGTCGCGCACCTTCGGCAGCGGACGCACATCGGCGATCTTTTCGGCAAAAGCCACCGCTGCAGGAATCAGGTCGGTCCCGGCCGGGAAAACCTCATCGAACAAGCCGGTGCCGGCCAGTTTCTCCGACTGCATCGGCGCGCCGGACACGATCATGTTCAGCGCCATTTCCAGCCCCAGCACGCGCGGCAGGCGCTGCGTGCCGCCCGCGCCCGGCAGCAGGCCGAGCTTCACTTCCGGCAGCGCGATCTGCGCGCCCGGCAGCGCCACGCGATAGTTCGCGCCCAGCGCCAGCTCCAGGCCGCCGCCCATGGCGACGCTGTGAATGGCGGCCACGACCGGCTTGGTCGAATTTTCGACGACGCGGATCAGCGAATGCAGCGTCGGCTCCTGCAGCGCCTTGGGGGAATTGAATTCCTTGATATCGGCGCCGCCCGAAAAGGCCTTGCCTGCGCCGGTGATAACGATGGCCTTCACGGCATCATCGTCCAGTGCCCGGCGCACGCCTTCGACGGCGGCGCTGCGGGTCGCGTGGCCAAGGCCATTGACGGGCGGATTATTCAGCGTGATGACGGCTACGGTTCCCTGGACTGCGTATTCTGCGCTCATTTCGCTTCCTTATCGTTGAGTGATGGGGTCTCCAGCGCTTACTATACCGCAAAAGTGAACGCCCGTGCTATTGTTATGAGGAGTGGTAATTATATTAATACCTATTACTTATTTATAAGAAAACTTAATATTTGCTAAGTCCTTGATTTGCCTCAGAAAAACATTAAATCCAACAACGGAACGAATTAACCAAAAAACGCTTGCCATGTAGAAATTCCTCGTCTAACATTCTCTGCAGCAATTAGCTGATAAGGGCAAACCGTGCGAAAGCGCGGGACGCAAAGTCATCGGTCTAAGGGGCTTCGGCTCTATGACGGCAGGACTGCCAGACTAAGTACTCTGTACACGCATGTGACTCGCTTTCGCGAGCCACCGGCGGCGTCTTCAATCGGTCCTGTGGACCGAGGGGCAGTCCTCTTTTCAGAAACTTTTGAAAATATAGGACTCCTCAAATGAAGAATTTCGCTACCACCATCGCCGCCGCCACCATCGCTGCAGCCTTCGCAAGCCTCGCCGCCCCGGCTTTCGCCGCCAAGGACGACACTGACTTCGCCCGTGGCCGCATCCTGGTCGAACCGCGCGCCGGCCTGACGGCAGACGAATTCGACAAGATCCTCAAGCCGCACGGCGGCAAGCGCCGCAAGCTGGGCCAGAGCAACCTGCACATCGTTGACCTGCCGGCGAACGCGTCCGAAAAAGCCGTCGTTGCCCTGCTGAAGAACAATCCCAACCTGAAATACGCCGAGCTGGACAAGCGTATTCCAGTCGCCGCCACCACCAACGACCCTTACCTGGGCAGCGAGTGGCATATCAGCAAGATCGGCGCCGACGTAGCCTGGGACAAGACCCAAGGCAACGGCGTGACCATCGCCATCCTGGACTCCGGTGTCGACGGCACCCACCCCGACTTGGCTGGCAGCATGGTTCCGGGCTATAACATTTACGACAATAACACCAATACCGCCGACGTCTGCGGCCACGGCACCAAAGTTGCCGGTGCTGCCGCCGCGTCCGCCAACAACGGCGCCGGCGTCGCTGGCGTCGCCGGCCAGGCCAAGATCATGCCGGTGCGTATTGCCTACGTCGATCCGACTTACGGCTGCTACGCTTACTTCTCGACCATCGCCAGCGGCATCACCTGGGCAGCCGACCACGGCGCCCGTGTGGTCAACGTCAGCTACGCTGCCCTGCCGTCGAGCTCGGCTGTGATCAGCGCCGCCAACTACCTGAAGAGCAAGGGCGGCCTGATGTTCGCCTCGGCCGGCAACTATGCCCGCGACGAAGGCTTCACCCCGACCGATTCCATGATTTCCGTGTCGGCCACCGACAGCAACGACAACCTGGCCAGCTTCTCCAGCTTCGGCAACTTTGTCGGCCTGTCCGCTCCGGGCGCCGGCATCTATACCACCGCCGTCGGCGGTGCCTACGGCGCCGTGAACGGCACGTCCTTCTCGGCGCCAGTGGCCGCCGGCGTGGCCGCCCTGATGATGGCAGCCAACCCGTCCCTGACCAATGCCAAGATCGAAAGCCTGATGTACTCGACTGCCGTCGACCTGGGCGCCGCCGGCCGTGATCCGCAGTTCGGCTACGGCCGCGTGAACGCTGCTGCCGCTGTGCAAGCTGCAGCCGCCAACGCACCGGCGCCGGACACCACCGCGCCGACCGCATCAATCACCTCGCCTTCCGCCAACGGCACCGTTTCCGGCATCGTCGTCGTGGGCGTCAACGCTACGGACAATGTGGGCGTGGCACGCGTGGACCTGATGGTCAACAACACCGTTGTCGCTTCCGACACCTCCGGCCCGTTCAGCTTCTCCTGGGATTCGAATGGCGTCGCCAATGGCATGACTACCCTGGTCGCCGTGGCGTATGACGCTGCCGGCAACGTGACTTCCTCGACGCCAGTGTCGGTGAACGTATCGAATACCGTGGCGGCACCGGTCAACGATACCGTCGCCCCTGCCCTGGCAATCGCCAACCCGACCAATGGCGGCACCGTGACCGGCAATGTCTCCATCGTGCTGAACGCATCGGACAACAGCGGCGCAGCGGGCATCACGATGTCCCTCTACATCGATGGCGCATTGAAGGCAAACGGCAACGGTTCCTCGATGACCTACAGCTGGAATGCCAAGAAAGCCGGCGCCGGTAACCACGTTATCCAGGCTATCGCCAAGGATAAGGCAGGCAATACCACCAATACCCAAGTGCAAGTAACTAGCCGTTGAGATAATACCTCTTTCTAATTAAAAAGCCAGGTTAAAAGCCTGGCTTTTATTTTATTTATTATTGTTACTTGCATTAGAAAAGTTGCTTCGCATAATTGATGTAAGTTATTGTAAGGCATTGTATACGTTCAATGTTTCGGCCAGTAAAATTACGCCAACCAACTTTGCATAGTGATCAGACTAATGTGCAACAACGGAAAAATTAATTAAAGATTGCGGTTGCCAGCCGTAAAGTCCTTAATTAATATCTGTGCAGAAATCTGACAAAGGCAAACCATGCGAAAGCATGGGTCGCAAAGTCTACGGTCTAAAGGGATCTCGGTCTCTATGACGGCAGGACTGCCAGATGCAACTCATCGGGGTAACCCGAGGGGATGTTTTCTTCACGCGGGTCGCAAGACCCGCCAGGCAGTCCGCTTTTCTGTAACTTCGAAAACTGGACTCCATCTATGAAGAATCGTTCCTCCGCAGTAACCCTCCTGTCCCACACCTCCCTCTCCGTTTTTGCCGTTGCCGCCGCGCTCGCCGCGCTGGCGCCAGCAGCCCACGCCGCTAAATCCGACGCCGACGGCAGTTTTGCCCGCGGCCGCATCCTGGTCGAGCCGCGCGCCGGCCTGACCGAAGAGAATTTCGACAAAGTCCTGAAAACCAAAGGCGGCGGCAAACGTCGCAAGCTGGGCCAGAGCAACCTGCACATCGTCGACCTGCCAGCCGGCGCGTCCGAGCAGGCAGTCGTCGACCTGTTGAAGAACGACCCCAACTTCAAATACGCAGAACTGGACAAGCGCGTCCCGATCGCCACCACCACCAATGACCCTTACCTGGGCAGCGAGTGGCACATCAGCAAGATCGGCGCCGACGTAGCCTGGGACAAATCCCAGGGTAGCGGCGTGACCATCGCCATCCTGGACTCCGGCGTGGACGGCACCCACCCTGACCTGGCGCCGCACATGGTGCCCGGCTACAACATCTACGATAACAACACGAACACCGCCGACGTCTGCGGCCACGGCACCAAAGTTGCCGGCACCGCTGCAGCAGCGGCCAACAACGCCGCCGGCGTGGCCGGCGTGGCTGGCCAGGCCAAGATCATGCCGGTGCGTATCGCCTACGTCGATCCGACTTACGGCTGCTACGCTTACTTCTCGACCATCGCCAGCGGCATCACCTGGGCTGCCGACCACGGCGCCCGCGTGGTGAACGTCAGCTACGCCGCCCTGCCCAGCAGCTCGGCCATTATCAGCGCCGCCAACTACCTGAAGAGCAAAGGCGGCCTGATGTTCGTTTCCGCAGGTAACTACAACCGCGACGAAGGCTTCACCCCGACCGACTCGATGATCGCCGTCTC
>DASWYX010000364.1:0-5949 GCA_036404755.1 Pseudoduganella sp. | reverse complement strand
CGCAGCGAGGTCCACCCCTCGAGCCCGATCTTCTCGAGCGTGCGCATGTTGTTCTCGAAGATCGCCTCGGCCGCGGGGAACGCGGCGACGGCGCGGTCGACGCTATCCTCGCGCAGCAGGTGCAGCGTGGGGTACGGCGAGCGGTTGGTATAGTTGCCGATATCATTTTTATCAGTATCGGCAAACTGGTAATCCGGGTGGAAGCTGGCGACCTGAATTTCGCCCTCCAGCTCCATATCCTCGACGGCCGCGTCGGCCACATCCAGGAACTCGTTATAGTCGGCGAAGTCGTTCAGCACGTTCGGGTGGATCAGCAAGGTCGTGTCCACCTTCTCCGCCGGCGTATCGGACAGGTATTGCAGCTCGTCCATCAGTTGCTCCAGCAGCTCCTCCGGCGTTTCCGCCTCCGAAACCACGTAGCGGATCTGTTCCTTCACATAGACAGCCTTGGCGAAGGGGCACAGGTTAAGGCCGATCACGGCCTTGTCCACCCACAGGCGGGTGGCTTCGATAACGGCGTCGTGATCAACGGTTGGCTTGCTCATTAATGATTCCTGATTATTAAAACTTGGGGCCCATTATACCCTTTCACTGTATAAACTCATAAAATTGCCGATAAAAATCAGTGACATAGCACATTTTTTCTTGACTCGACCGGGCATGATCCTTACACTCCGGGTTTAGATAGTCCGTCCGATGTTTCTTATCGACAACAGTGGAAAACTATGCAAGTACGAATTAATACTGCCCTGCTGGCCGCACTGATCGTAAGTGCCGCCCCGGTGATCAGCCAGGCAAGCGAGCCTGTTACCCTGCCCCTGAGCGCCATGACGAAAGCCAGCCCGGCCGACGCGTCCAAGACCTTCGCCAAGCAAGCCATGAGCGAAGAAGCCTTCCGCGAAACGGACGTGTGGGGCCGTATCCGTTCCGGCTACGCCATTCCCGATGTCAACAACAACCTGGTCGGCAAGCACGCCAAGTGGTACTCGGACCGTCCCGACTACATGGCCCGTACCTCGGCCCGCGCCTCGCTCTACCTCTACCACGTAGTGAGCGAACTGGAAAAGCGCGGCATGCCGACCGAGCTGGCCCTGCTGCCTTTCATCGAATCCGCTTTCAACCCGAACGCCCTGTCCAGCGCTTCCGCCGCCGGCCTGTGGCAGTTCATGCCCGGCACCGGCAAGGACTATGACCTGAAGCAGAGCGCCTTCAAGGATGACCGCCGCTCCGTCATCGCCTCCACCGACGCCGCCCTGTCCTACCTGCAGCGCCTGTACGATATGTTCGGCGACTGGCACCTGGCCCTGGCTGCCTACAACTGGGGCGAAGGCAATGTGCAGAAGGCCGTCCAGCGCAACAAGGCCGCCGGCAAGCCCACCGATTTCGACAGCCTGGCCGAGCTGATGCCGGCCGAGACCCGCAATTACGTACCGAAGCTGCAGGCGGTGAAGAATATCGTCGCCAATCCGCAGCAATACGGCCTGAACCTGCCGCAGATCGACAACCAGCCCTACTTCACCACCGTGGAGAAGACCAGCGATATGGACGTGGCCGTCGCCGCCAAGCTGGCTGAAATGTCGGTCGACGAGTTCAAGGCCCTGAATCCGCAGTTCAACCGCCCGGTCATCACCGGCGGCGAGCAGACCCAGATCCTGCTGCCGAAGGCGAACGTGGAAAAGTTCTACGCCAACCTGGCTTCCTGGAGCCACGCCCTGTCGAGCTGGACCACGCACAAGATCAGCAGCGCCCGTGAAAGCATCGCTTCGCTGGCCCGCAAATTCGGCACCACGCCGGAAGCGATCCGCATGGCCAACAATATCCCCCAGCGCAGCGTATTGAAGGCCGGCTCCACCATCCTTGTGCCGAAAACGTCCGCCAACCTGAACCAGGATATCCCGTCCGAGATAGCCGACACGGCGACGCTGGCCCTGGATACCGAACGCGCCTCCACCAAGCGCAACGGCTACAAGCAGGCCAACGAATCGAACACCAATGCCAAGCCGGCAGTCAGCATGGTGAAGGCGCGCGTGAAGCGCGACGAAGCCGGCAAATCCCACCGCAAGAGCAACTGACCTCGCCCCGCTACGACTTGGCAAACTTGCAGTCGTGGCGGCATGGCAATACAATCTCTCTTTTCTGCTGCGGACGGCGGATCGATGATCCGCCCTACGGCCCCATGCGGGTCCGCGCGAACACAAACGAACCACTACGCGTAGGGCGGATCCATGATTCGCCGTATGCCAATCCAATAAGCAGCACCACTTGGAGCAACTATGGCTTTCCTGCAAGGCAAAAAAATCCTCGTCACCGGCGTCCTGTCCAACCGTTCCATCGCCTACGGCATCGCCCAGGCCTGCCACCGTGAAGGCGCTGAACTGGCGTTCACCTACGTTGGCGAACGCTTCAAGGACCGCATCACCGAGTTCGCCGCTGAATTCGGCAGCAAGCTGGTGTTCGATTGCGACGTCTCCAGCGATGAGCAGATCACCAATCTGTTCGCCGACCTGGGCAAGGAATGGTCGCAGCTGGACGGCTTCGTGCACGCCATCGGCTTCGCACCGCGTGAAGCGATCGCCGGCGAGTTCCTGGACGGCCTGACCCGCGAAAACTACCGCATCGCCCACGATATCTCGGCCTACAGCTTCCCGGCCATGGTCAAGGCTGCGCTGCCGCTGCTGAAGCCAGGTTCCTCGGTGCTGACCCTGTCCTACCTGGGTGCGGTGCGCGCCATCCCTTACTACAACACCATGGGCCTGGCCAAGGCATCGCTGGAAGCGTCCGTACGCTACCTGGCCGAAAACCTGGGCCAGCACGGCATCCGCTCCAACGGCATTTCCGCCGGCCCGATCAAGACCCTGGCCGCATCCGGCATCAAGGACTTCGGCAAGCTGCTCGGTTTCGCCTCCAGCCACGCCCCGCTGCGCCGTAACGTGACGATCGAAGAAGTCGGCAACACCGCCGCCTTCCTGCTGTCCGACCTGTCCTCAGGCATCACCGGCGACATCCTCTATGTCGACGGCGGCTTCAGCCACGTGATGGGCCTGAACGCGAGCGATTACACCTGATCGCTGCGCGCCCCGCCCGAAATTAACCGCCCGTTGTGGCGGTTTTTTATTTTGCGCCGCAGGCCTCCGCCAGCGTCCCGCCCAAAAAGTTGACAAAATAAAAAAGTGACACTAAAGTGATATCACTTTGATTTAACCTTTATGGGAATGTCATGAACCGAACCGAAAAACCGTTTTCCTCGTTTAGTGGCTATCTTGCGGTGGTTGTCGGCCTTGGCCTGGCGTCGTTTGCCGTCTTCGCGCTGCGCGGTTTCCAGCCCGTGCTGGCCGGCCTGAGCGGCCTCGCCGCCATCTTCGCGTTCGCCGGCCTGTACATGCTGCGCCCCAATGAAAGCGCCCTGCTCACCCTGTTCGGCCAATACATCGGCACCGACCGCAGCGAAGGCCTGCGCTGGGCCTTCCCGCTGTACATCAAGCAGCGCCTGTCCCTGCGCGCGCGCAACCTGAACGCGCCCACGCTGAAAGTGAACGACAAGCGCGGCAATCCGATCGAAATTTCCGCCGCCATCGTCTGGCGCGTGCGCGATACGGCGCAAGCCATCTACGACGTGGACGACTACGAGCGCTACGTCGCCATCCAGGCCGAAGCCGCGCTGCGCCACCTCGGCTCGCTGTACGCCTACGACGAAGGCGAAGACCTGGCCACGGGCGAAACCACGCTGCGCGCCGGCATGGACGAAGTTGCCCACGCTCTGAAAACCGAACTGCAGGAGCGCATCTGCGCGGCCGGCGTGGAAACGCTGGACGCCAAGCTGACCCACCTCGCCTACGCCCCGGAAATCGCGCAAGTGATGTTGCGCCGCCAGCAGGCCGAGGCGATCATCAGCGCCCGCCAGAAAATCGTGCATGGCGCCGTCAGCATGGTCGAAGCCGCGCTGAAAGGCCTGGCCGAGCGGGAAATCGTTGAGCTGGATGGCGAGCGCCGCGCCGCGATGGTCAGCAACCTGCTGGTGGTGCTGTGCTCGGACAAGGACACCCAGCCCATCGTCAACACCGGAACCCTGTATAACTAAATGGCAAGCCCCGGCAAGAAAGCCTTTCCCCTGAGGATCGACCCGGCGCTGTGGGAAGAACTGCAGCGCCTCGCCGCCCAGGACTTGCGCAGCGTCAACGCGGAAATCGAATTCCTGCTGCGCGAGGCCCTGGCGCGCCGGGGCATCAAGCCCAAAAATGCCGCATCCGGCGCTCCGGATGAAGAAACGGGTGCATAAATTCCCGAACTCCTGTACAATCCTGTCCTTGTGCGCTGCACCAATACCGCAGCTGCAAAGAAAAACCAAAACAGCAGCTTCGCAAACCTCTGCCGTACCCTGAACAAATCGGGTACGTCCATAAAGCCCTCCCGCCCTGCGTGTCGAACTTTGACACCGTCCCGGCGCAAAGCTTTTGTGCCGAAATTTCTAAGTATTTAGAGTCGTTTCGTTTGTTGGTTGGCGTAGCTATTTCCGCATTTTACGAAAGATATCAATGACTTTTGAAGCACTTGGCCTGAACCCGTCCATCCTCAATGCCCTGACCGAAGCCGGCTACACCAAGCCGACCGCCGTGCAGGAGCAGGCTATTCCAGCCGCCATTGAGGGCAAGGACCTGCTGGTTTCCTCGCAGACCGGTTCCGGCAAGACCGCAGCGTTCATGCTGCCTTCCCTGCACCGCCTCGCTTCGCTGGAGCAAGCGGCGCCGCAGGGTCGCACCCCGAATCAAGAAAAGCAGGCCGCCTTTGCGCGCGGCGAGCGTGCCCGTTTCCGTCCAGCCCAGCCGAAGATGCTGGTGCTGACCCCGACCCGCGAACTGGCCCTGCAAGTCACCACCAATACCGCCAAGTACAGCATCAACCTGCGCCGCATCAAGGCCGTGTCCATCCTGGGCGGCATGCCTTACCCGAAGCAGATGCAACTGCTGTCCCGTAACCCGGAAATCCTGGTTGCCACCCCGGGCCGCCTGATCGACCACATGGAGTCGGGCAAGATCGACTTCTCCCAGCTGGAAGTACTGGTGCTGGACGAAGCCGACCGCATGCTGGACATGGGCTTCATCGACGACATCGAAAAGATCGTCGCCGCCACCCCGGAATCGCGCCAGACCATGCTGTTCTCCGCGACCCTGGACGGCGTGGTGGGCAATATGGCCCGCCGCATCACCAAGGACCCGCTGATCATCCAGATCAACAACACCACCACCCGCCACGAGAACATCTCGCAGCGCGTGCACTTCGTGGATGACCTGTCGCACAAGAACCGCCTGCTGGACCACCTGCTGCGCGACGAGTCGCTGGACCAGGCCGTGGTCTTCACCGCCACCAAGCGCGACGCCGACACCATCGCCGACCGCCTGAACATCGCCGGTTTCTCGGCCGCCGCACTACATGGCGACATGCACCAGGGCGCCCGCAACCGCACGCTGGACGGCCTGCGCCGCGGTAACGTGAAAGTGCTGGTAGCCACCGACGTCGCCGCACGCGGCATCGACGTGCCGAACATCACCCACGTGTTCAACTACGATCTGCCGAAGTTCCCGGAAGACTACGTGCACCGCATCGGCCGTACCGGCCGCGCCGGCCGTAACGGCCTGGCCGTGTCCCTGGTGAACCACGCCGAGAACATGCACGTACGCCGCATCGAGCGCTTCACCAAGCAATCGATCCCGGTCGAAGTGGTGGAAGGTTTCGAGCCGAAACGCGCCGCAGCACCGCGCAGCGCCGCCCGCCCGGGCTGGAAGCCAGGCCAGGGCCGCAAGCCGGACCAGCGCAGCTTCAGCAAGCCACGCAGCGAAGGCGGCCACTACCGCAGCGAAGGCGCGCCTTTCCGCAGTGAAGGCAACGAAGGCCGTCCATTCCGCAGCGACAGCACCCCATTCCGCAAGGAAGGCGGCGGCTACCGCAACGACA
>DASWYX010000363.1:0-7878 GCA_036404755.1 Pseudoduganella sp. | reverse complement strand
GAGGTATCCGACGTGCTGTGCGGCGAATTCCGCTTCAGCGCTCACGGCGACGGACTGCTGCGCAGCCTGCCGCATGTGATGCTCGTGCACACCAGGCACCATCCCAACCTGCGGGCGCTGCTGGAAGTGCTGCAGGATGAGTCAGAGGAGGAGCGCCCCGGCGCGGCCGCCGTGCTGGCGCAACTGGCGGCGGCCCTGTTCACGCTGATCCTGCGCGCGTGGATGGAGCAGGAGGAACCGGTGCCAGGCCTGTTCGGCGTGCTGGCCGAGCGGCGGCTGCAGGCGTCGCTCGAAGCCATGATGCGCCAGCCGGAGACGCCCTGGACGCTGGAGGAGCTTGCTGAACTCTGCCATATGTCGCGCGCTACTTTTGCGCGGCTATTCACGAAGGCGGCCGGCATGCCGCCCGCCGAGCTGCTGACCCAGCTGCGCATGCAGACGGCTGCCCAGTTGCTGGGGCAGGACGGGGCGACGTCGGCGCGCGTGGCGGAAGCGGTGGGATACCAGTCCGAGGCAGCGTTCAGCCGGGCGTTTTCGCGGCATCACGGCGTGGGGCCGGGGGAGTTCCGGCGCCGGGCGCGTCCCTGAGCGCTTATCGGAAGGGATTGCGCTCGTTGAGCTCGCTGATGTAATCGTCGATGCCGCCGCCCTCGCGGGCGAGAAAGCGTTCGACGGCGTCGGCGAAAGCAGGGTGGGCCAGCCAGTGGGCGGACCAGGTCTTCACCGGCAGGAAGCCGCGCGCCATCTTGTGCTCGCCCTGGGCGCCGCCTTCGAAGGTGGCGATTTTCTGGTCGATGCAAAATTGCAGCGGCTGGTAATAGGCCGTTTCAAAATGCAGGCAGGGTACGTGCTCGATGGCGCCCCAGTAGCGGCCGTACAGGGTGTCCGCCGTGTGGATCACCAGCGAGGAAGCGATCGGATGGCCATTGCGCTCGGCGACGATCATCAGGATATTGTCCGGCATGGTGGCGCCGATGCGCAGGAAGAAATCCAGGTTCAGGTAGGGCGATGAGCGGTGCTCGGCGTAGGTATTGCTGTAGCAGAGATGGAAGAAGCGCCAGTCCAGGTCCGTCAGGTCCTTGCCGCGGATCTGTCGCATCGTCACGCCCGCCTCCTGCACCTTGCGCCGCTCGGCGCGGATGTTCTTGCGCTTCTTGTGCTCAAGCGAGGCGAGGAATTCATCGAAGCTGGCATAGCCCCGGTTCAGCCAGTGGAATTGCACGCCGGAGCGCAGCATGAAGCCGGCCTTCTGCAGCAGCTTGGCCTGGTCCTCGGGCGGATACAGCACGTGGGTGGACGACATGCCGGCCGCCTGCTGCTGTTCGCACAGGTAGTCGAGCAGGGCGCCCCGGGCTGCATCGTCCTTCGCCAGCAGCCTGCCGCCGGTGACGGGCGTGAAGGGGATGGCGGACAGCAGCTTGGGGTAGTACTCGATGCCGTTGCGGTGGTACGCGTCCGCCCAGGCCCAGTCGAAGACGTATTCGCCGTAGGAGTGGTGCTTGACGTAGAGCGGCATGGCCGCCACCAGTTGCTTGCCCTCGTGGACCGCCAGGTATTGCGGCTGCCAGCCCGTGTCCGCGCTGGCGCTGCCCGATTCGTGCAGGGCGTGCAGGAAGGCGTAGGAGAGGAAGGGATTGCCGTCGGCGGCCGCCAGCGCATCCCACGCGGGTTGGCCGACGTCCGACAGGGAGGAGATTACGGTGAATCGATAGGTCATCGGGGTATTTTAGCCAAATGCGGCGGCCGCCGCCGGGCGCGCGCCCGCGCTGCCGCGGAGGCAATGTTACAATCTTCGCCATCTCGTCGTAACGGCTGCATCCTATGTCGCACTCATTCCATAATCTGTACCACCACGATTTCGCCCGTGTGGCGGTGGGCGTGCCGCGCTGCCGCGTCGCCGATCCGCTGCACAACGCGGACGAAACGATCGAACTGGCCGAGGAAGCCGCACTGCGCGGCGCGGCGCTGATCGCGTTCCCGGAACTGGGCCTGTCCGCCTACAGCTGTGACGACCTGTTCCACCAGCGCGCTCTGCTGGACGGCGCGCTGCAGGCGCTGCACAAGGTGGTAGTAGCGTCGCAGAAGCTGCAGATCGTGATGATCGTCGGCCTGCCGCTGCGCGTGGATCACCAGCTGTTCAACTGCGCGGCCGTGGTCAGCGGCGGCAAGATCCGTGGCGTGGTGCCGAAGACTTATCTGCCGAACTACGGCGAATTCTACGAGGCCCGCCAGTTCAGCGCGGCCGACGAGGCGGTGTCCACCGAAATCCAGTTGTGCGGCCAGACCGTGCCCTTCGGCGCCAACCAGCTGTTCGAGATCGAGAACCTGCCGCTGTTCAAATTCCACGTCGAGATCTGCGAGGACGTGTGGGTGCCGATTCCGCCATCGTCCTTTGCCGCGTTGGCCGGGGCGACGGTGCTGGTGAACCTGTCCGCATCCAATGTGCTGGTCGGGAAGGCCGACTACCGCCGCGCGCTGGTCAGCCAGCAGTCGGCGCGCTGCCTGGCCGCCTACCTGTATTCCTCGGCGGGGCGGGGTGAGTCGACGACCGACCTGGCCTGGGATGGCCAGGCGCTGGTCGCCGAGAATGGCGAGCTGCTGATGGAGTCCGAGCGCTTCAGCGACCAGTCGCACCTGATCTTCGCGGACGTGGACCTGGAACGCCTGTCGCGCGAGCGCATGCGCACCACCACCTTCGGCAAGTCCGTGCGCCGCCACAAGCAGGAAGTGCAGCAGTTCCGCACCGTGCGCTTCCCGATCGAGCTGCCGACGCAGCGCGTGCTGCCGCTGGAGCGCAATGTCGCGCGCTTCCCCTATGTGCCGGCCAATCGCGCGCTGCGCGACCAGCGCTGCAATGAGGTCTACAACATCCAGGTGCAGGCGCTGGTGCAGCGCCTTTCCGCCAGCAAGATCGACAAGGTCGTGATTGGCGTCTCCGGCGGGCTGGATTCCACGCATGCGCTGCTGGTCTGCGCCAAGGCGATGGACCGCCTCAATCTGCCGCGCACGAATATCATCGCCGTCACGATGCCCGGCTTTGCCACCAGCACGCGCACGCTGGAGCAGGCGAGGGCGCTGATGGCCTTCGTCGGCTGCAGCGCGTCCGAGATCGACATTCGGCCGAGCTGCATCCAGATGCTGAAGGATATCGGCCATCCGTATGCCGAGGGCAGCGAGCAGTACGACATCACTTTCGAGAACGTGCAGGCCGGCGAACGCACCAACCACCTGTTCCGGCTGGCAAACCACCATAACGGCATCGTCATCGGCACCGGCGACCTGAGTGAGCTGGCGCTGGGCTGGTGCACTTATGGCGTGGGCGATCACATGTCCCACTACAATGTGAACGCATCCGTACCGAAGACGCTGATCGCCCACCTGGTGCGCTGGGTCGCCGAGAGCAAGCAGTTCGGCGACGTGAATTCGAGCGTGCTGCTGGCCGTGGTCAATACCGAGATCAGTCCCGAGCTGGTGCCCGCCAAGGCCGGCGCAAGCGACAATGATGCGCCGGCGCAGATCACGCAGGCCGTGATCGGGCCTTATGAGCTGCAGGACTTCAACCTGTACTACACTTTGCGTTTCGGCTTCGCGCCGTCCAAGGTGGCTTTCCTGTCGCTGCATGCGTGGCGGGACCGCAATGTTGGCCTGTGGCCGGAGGACGAGCATGTGCAGCGCAACCAGTACGAACTCAAAGACATCAAGCATAACCTGGGCATCTTCCTGAAACGCTTTTTCCAGACCAGCCAGTTCAAGCGCAGCTGCGTGCCGAACGCGCCCAAGGTCGGTTCGGGCGGTTCGCTGTCGCCACGCGGCGACTGGCGCGCCCCGAGCGATTCCGAAGCCGCCGTCTGGCTGGAAAACCTGAAGACCGTGCCCGACGCCTAAATCACGATAAGGAGAACGCAATGAAGCAAATTACCGCCATCATCAAGCCATTCAAGCTGGACGAAGTGCGCGAAGCGCTGGCCGAAGTGAACGTCACCGGCCTGACCGTGACTGAAGTGAAAGGCTTCGGCCGCCAGAAAGGCCACACCGAGCTGTATCGCGGCGCGGAATATGTGGTCGACTTCCTGCCCAAGGTCAAAGTGGAAGTGGTGGTCGATGACGTGGTGGCCGAGCAGGTCGTCGACGCCGTCATCAAAGCCGCCCGCACCGGCAAGATCGGCGACGGCAAGATCTTCGTGCAGAACGTCGAACAGGTCATCCGCATCCGCACCGGCGAAACCGGCCCCGACGCCGTTTAACCGCTCCCGCCGCGCCACCGCGCGGGCCGCCCCGCGCCGGCCGACCCACACCGACGCTCCGGCCGATCCGCCCGGGTGCGTAGGGCGGATCATTGATCCGCCGTTCTAAACCGGCCCGCGCAGCTTGAGATCAAACTTCCAGCTGACCAGCCGCATGAGGGTAATGAGCGCCGCGCTCGCCCACAGCGCAAAATCATCCGAAACGCTGGTGTACTGCAGCCCGATATAAAACCAGCACCCAAAGAACGCGCAGATCGCATAAGGTTTCCCATCGCGGAACACCATCGGCACCTCATTGCACAGCACATCGCGCAGCACGCCGCCGAAGATCCCCGTAATCACGCCCATCATGGACGCGATGAAGAGCGGCATCCCCGCCGCCAGCGCCTGCGCCACGCTCGCCACGGCGAACAGGCCCAGTCCCGCCGCATCGGCGACCACGATCAGCCGTTCGGAAACGATATGCCGTAGTTGCTTGATGAAGGGCGCGGCGCCGAGAGCGACCACGAAGAGCAGGATCGTATATTCCTGATGCGCCACCCAGAACAGGGGACGCTTATCCAGCAGCACATCGCGCATCGTTCCGCCGCCGAACGCGGTAATGAAGGCGACAATGAACACCCCCACGATATCCATCCGCTTGCGCCGGGCCTCGATAAACCCGGAGAACGCCCCGACCAGGATAGCCACGATCTCGATGATGGTAATGAGCGAGACGTGCGGGACAATTTTCATGCGCGATGGTTATCTGGAAGTCAAAAATAACCAAAGGTTAGCACCTGCGCTGCGCGACGCGCAAGTTATGCGATTGTTCGCGTGTGGGACTGGGGCTATCGGACGGGAGCGAGAGCGGCGCGCAGGAGGACCATGAGGGCGCCTTCGCCGCCTTCGGCAGCCTGCGCCTGGGTGAAGGCGATCACGCCGTCGGTCTGGACCAGCCAGCTGTGGACCATGGATTTCAGCACCGGCTCGCCGCCGCGCGAACCGAAGCCGCGGCCGTGGATCACGCACACGCAGCGGTAGTTGCGCTGCGACGCCTTGCGCAGGAATTCGCCGATGGCATTGCGCGCATCGTCCCGGCGCAGGCCGTGCAGGTCCAGTTCATCCTGCACCGGCCAGTAGCCCTTGCGCAGGCGCTTCATCACGTCCACGCCGACGCCCGGCGCCAGATAGTTCAGCGCGGGATCTTCTTCAATATAGTGATCGACCTCAAACTGGTCGGACAGCATGGATTCGCGCAGCACGGCCGCATCGTCCGCCGCCTGCTCCTCGGCGTTCAGCGGCTTGCGCGGGCCGGACTTCGCCGCCGCAGCGCGCGCCGCAGCGGAAACGGCAGGCGCCTTGGCGATCGGCGGCACATAGCGGTCGGACGCCTTCATGCGCTGCACGCCGCCCATCGATGTGGAAAAGACGTTCGCCTCCGCAGCCGCCACTTTCTCGCGCTGCACGCGCTCCTTCTCGGCGGCGGCCTTGGCTTCTTCCTGTTCCTTCAGCTGCTTGCCAAAGCCCTTCAGGTCGGCGAACGACTTCATACGTCAATTACTCCTGCGATTCCAGGTAACGCTGGGCGTCCAGCGCGGCCATGCAACCAGTGCCGGCCGAGGTGATCGCCTGGCGGTAGACGTGGTCCTGCACGTCGCCGGCCGCGAACACGCCCGGAACGGTGGTGGCGGTTGCCATGCCTTCGGTGCCGGTGCGGGTCTTGATGTAGCCGTTGTGCATTTCCAGCTGGCCCTCGAAGATGCCGGTATTCGGCTTGTGGCCGATGGCGATGAACAGGCCGTGCACGGCCACTTCGCTCAGGCCGCCGTCGTTGTGCTGGATGACGATGCCGGTCACGCCGGAATCGTTGCCCTTCACTTCGTGCAGGTTCGAGTTCAGTTTCAGCTCGATCTTGCCTTCTGCGACCTTGGCCATCAGGCGGTCCACCAGGATAGGCTCGGCGCGGAACTTGTCGCGGCGGTGCACCAGGGTGACCTTGGTGGCGATGTTGGACAGGTACAGCGCTTCCTCGACTGCGGTATTGCCGCCGCCGACCACGGCCACTTCCTGGCCACGGTAGAAGAAGCCGTCGCAGGTGGCGCAGGCGGACACGCCGCGGCCCATGAACGCTTCTTCCGACGGCAGGCCCAGGTACTGGGCGGAGGCGCCGGTGGCGATGATCAGGGTGTCGCAGGTGTACTCGCCGCTGTCGCCCAGCAGGCGGATCGGCTTTTCATTCAGCTTGGCGGTGTGGATGTGGTCAAACACGATCTCGGTATTGAAACGCTCGGCGTGCTGCAGGAAGCGCTGCATCAGGTCTGGACCCTGGACGCCCATCGGGTCGGCCGGCCAGTTTTCCACGTCGGTGGTGGTCATCAACTGGCCGCCTTGCTCGACGCCGGTTACCAGCACCGGATTCAGGTTGGCGCGCGCCGCGTAGATGGCGGCGGAATAACCGGCGGGGCCGGAGCCAAGAATCAATACGCGCGCGTGTTTGGTAGTGGTCATGGGAAGCTTCTTCAAATTGGTTGAACTTGCACTGTAATTTGGGGCAGGGTGCGTTGGCGCAACCCCTGTTCCGGAAAACAAGAATTATATGCCAAGCACCGATTTCGCATGAATTGAGAGGCCAGTTGCACCCTGAATGCCTTAGAATAAGCGCAATACGGAAAAAATTCCTCCAAGCAATGAGTAAAGCCAGTCAAGCGACGACCAAAGACGGTTACAAGCGGACTCCGATCGAACGACAGCCCCTGCCTAACCGGCTGGTGCGCCTGCTCTCGGAGGCAAAATTCTTCGCGCTGCTGGTCGTCTGCGTCTATTTCATCCTGATCCTGGCCAGCTATAACCGGATCGACCCGGGCTGGTCGCACAACACCAATGTCGCCAAGGTGATGAACCTGGGCGGCCGCGGCGGCGCCTGGCTGTCCGACCTGATGCTGTTCATCTTCGGCTTTTCGGCCTGGTGGTGGTGCATCTATGTGCTGCGTTTCGTCTGGCAGGGCTACCGCCGCCTGACGCATAAATTCGTGCTGGAGACGGAGCCGGAAGCCGAGCACCGGTCCGAAGGGCCGATCCGCCTGGTCGGATTCGCCTTCCTCCTGGTTGGCTCGATGGGCCTGGAATACCTGCGCATGTACACGATGAAGGTGCAGCTGCCGCGCGCGCCGGGCGGCGTGCTCGGTGAGCTGATCGGCCACGCGGCGCACGTGGGCCTGGGCTTCACCGGCGCCACGCTGGTGCTGCTGCTCCTGTTCGGCACCGGTTTCAGCCTGTTCTTCCACGTGTCCTGGATGGCGGTGGCGGAGCGCATCGGCGAAGTGATTGAACTGGGCGTGGACTGGGTGAAGGCGCGCATGGAAATGCGCGAAGACCGCCGCCAGGGCGAAGCGGCCCTGGTCAAGCGCGAGGAAACCGTGGTCAAGGAGCGCGTGAAGCACGAGGAGAAGCATCCGCGTCCCGCACCGGTGGCGCCGGCCGTGCCGGGCGTGGCCGAAACAGCGCCTCCGCCGCTGGTCAAGATCGAGCCGCAGGTTACGCAAGTGGTGCAGTCCGAACGCGCGGTGAAGGAAAAGCAGGGCATCCTGTTCCAGGACCTGGAAAATACCGACCTGCCGCCGCTGTCGCTGCTGGATGACGCGCCGCCGGCCCA
>DASWYX010000362.1:0-21269 GCA_036404755.1 Pseudoduganella sp. | reverse complement strand
ACCTTGTCGCCGCTGCCCTTGTTGCGCAGGGTCAGGCGCTGGCCGACGCCGAAGCGGTGCTGCTCGTCCACGATCACGAGGCCGAGTTTGTGGAAGTTGACCGTGTCCTGGATGATGGCGTGGGTGCCGATCACCAGCTGCACCTCGCCGGATTCGATCAGCGCCGTCGCGGCTTCCTTCTCCTTTTTCTTCAAGCTGCCCGTCAGCCAGGCCACCTTCACGCCCAGCGGCTCCAGCCAGGATGCGATCTTGCGGAAGTGCTGGTCGGCGAGGATTTCGGTCGGCGCCATCAGGGCCGCCTGGTAGCCGCTGTCGATGGCCTGGGCGGCGGCCAGCGCGGCCACCACGGTCTTGCCGCTGCCCACATCGCCCTGCAGCAGGCGCTGCATGGGGAAGTGTTCGCGCAGGTCGGCGCGGATTTCCTTCAGCACGCGCTGCTGGGCCCTGGTCAGCTTGAAGGGCAGGGAAGCCTCGAAGGCGGCGGACAGCTCTCCCACCTTTTTCAGCGCCGTAGCGCCCTTGGCGCGGCGCGCACGCTGGGCGCGCTTCAGGGACAGCTGCTGCGCCAGCAGTTCGTCGAACTTCATGCGCGTCCAGGCCGGATGCGAGCGGTCGGCCAGCGCGTGTTCGTCCGCATTGGCCGGCGGGTAGTGCAGGGCTTTCACTGCCGGCTCGAAGGCGTGCAGGCGCATGCGCAGCAGGATCTCGTGCGGCACGGTGTCGGTCCAGTCGATGCGCTTCATGGCGTCGGCAATGGCACGGCGCAGCACCAGCTGGGACAAGCCTTCGCCCGACGGATAGACCGGCGTCAGAGAGGTCGGCAGCGGCGCGCCTTCGTTGACTACCTTGTAGGCCGGGTGCACCATCTCCGCGCCAAAGAAGCCATGCCGCACTTCGCCGCGCGCTCTCACGCGCGTGCCTTCGGACAGCTGCTTGACCTGGCTGCCGTAGAAATTCATGAAGCGCAGCTGGATGTCGCCCGTTTCATCGGCAATATGCACCAGCAGCTGGCGGCGCGGCTTGTAGGCGATCTCGTTGGACGTCACAACGCCCTCCACCTGCGACACCTGGCCGCCGCGCAGGCATGCTTCGCGGACGGTCAGCACCTCCGTTTCGTCTTCGTAGCGCATGGGCAGGTGCAGCACCAGGTCCATATCGGTGCGTAAGCCCAGTTTGGCCAGTTTGCTCTCCGGGCTGGCGGGTTTCTTCGGTGCGGCAGGCTTCTTTTGCTTCGTTTCAGGCATGTTTTGCGCGATTTTTGGGCAGATGGCGTAAAATAGAGGGTTGCCCAACAGTTTCCGTAGTCCGTTAATGTACTCGCTATCAGATTTCGATTTTAACTTGCCGCCAGAGCGTATTGCGCAATTTCCGCTCGCGGACCGCAGCGCGTCCCGCCTCCTGCATGTGGATGGCGCCACCCTGCACGACCGCCAGTTCACCGACATCATCGACCAGCTCCAGCCGGGCGACCTGCTGGTAATGAACGATACGCGCGTGCTGAAGGCGCGCTTCTACGGCGTGAAGGAAAGCGGCGGCAAGGTGGAAGCCCTGGTCGAGCGCGTGCTGGACACGCGCACCGTGCTGGCCCAGCTGCGCGCTTCGAAGTCGCCCGGCCCCGGCGTGAAGATCCGCCTGGCCGATGCCTTCGACGTGACCGTCGGCGAGCGCGCCGGCGAATTCTTTACGCTGCACTTCGATGCGGACGTGTTCGAGCTGATCGAGCAATACGGCCGCCTGCCGCTGCCGCCCTATATCGAGCACGCGCCGGGGGAAGTGGACGAAACCCGCTACCAGACCGTGTTCAACAAGGTGCCGGGCGCCGTCGCCGCGCCGACCGCCGGCCTGCATTTCGACGAGCCCCTGCTGGAGCGCCTGCGCGCCAAGGGCATCAAGTTCGCCTACGTCACGCTGCATGTGGGCGCGGGCACTTTCCAGCCGGTGCGCACGGAGAACCTGTCCGAGCACAAGATGCACACGGAGTGGTACACGATCTCGCAGGACACGGTGGACGCCGTGCGCGCCGCCCGCGCCGCCGGGCGCGACGTGGTGGCCGTCGGCACGACCTCGCTGCGCGCGCTGGAATCGGCGTCGCAATCGGGCCAGCTTGAAGCCGGCAGCGCGGACACCAATCTGTTCATCACGCCGGGCTACAGGTTCAAGACCGTTACCCGCCTGATCACGAACTTCCACCTGCCGAAGTCCACCTTGCTAATGCTGGTGAGCGCCTTCGCGGGCTTTACCGAGATCCGCCACGCTTACCACCACGCGATCGCCAATGAATATCGCTTCTTCAGCTATGGCGATGCGATGCTGCTGACGACACAGAATAGAGCTTAAGGAATACCGATGCTGGAATTTAAACTCATCAAAAAAGACGCCACCGGCAAGACCCACGCCCGCCGCGGCACCGTCAAGCTGAATCATGGCGAAGTGCAGACCCCGATCTTCATGCCGGTCGGTACCTACGGCTCGGTGAAGGCGATGTCGCCGCTGGAGCTGAAGGAAATCGGCGCCCAGATCATCCTGGGCAATACCTTCCACCTGTGGCTGCGTCCCGGTAACGACGTGATGTCCAAGTTCGGCGGCCTGCATGGCTTCATGGGCTGGGATAAGCCCATCCTGACCGACTCCGGCGGCTTCCAGGTGTTTTCGCTGGGCGAGATGCGCAAGATCACGGAAGAGGGCGTGCACTTCAACTCGCCCATCAATGGTGACAAGCTGTTCCTCTCGCCCGAGATTTCGATGCAGATCCAGCGCGTGCTCAATTCGGACATCGTGATGCAGTTCGACGAATGCACGCCTTATGAAATCAACGGCCGCCCGGCGACGCTGGACGAAGCGGCCAAATCGATGCGCATGTCCCTGCGCTGGGCGCAGCGCTCGATGGACGAGTTCCAGCGCGGCGAGAATCCGAACGCGCTGTTTGGCATCGTCCAGGGCGGCATGTTCGAATCCCTGCGCGACGAGTCGCTGGCGGGGCTGGAAAAGATCGACTTCCCGGGCCTGGCCATCGGCGGCTTGTCCGTGGGCGAGCCGAAGGAAGACATGATGCGCGTGCTGGAGCACGTGGGTCCGCGCCTGCCTGCCGACAAGCCGCACTACCTGATGGGCGTGGGCACGCCGGAAGACCTGGTGGCCGGCGTTTCGAATGGCGTGGACATGTTCGACTGCGTGATGCCGACCCGGAACGCCCGCAACGGCTGGATCTTCACCCGCTTCGGCGACATCAAGATCAAGAACGCGCGTTATAAGGACGACAAGGAACCGCTGGACCCGACCTGCTCCTGCTATGCATGCCGCAACTTCAGCCGCGCCTACCTGCACCACCTGCACCGTGCGCAGGAAATCCTGGGCGCGCGCCTGAACACCATCCACAACCTGCATTATTACCTCGACATCATGCGGCAGATGCGCGATGCCCTGGACGAGGACCGCTTCCCGGACTGGGTCAAGCAGTTCCACGCCGACCGCGCGCGGGGAGTGTGAGGCAGCGTGGGTTGTCCGGGCCAGAAATGGCCGGAACAACACAATCTTGCAAATTATGATATATGCCCCAATCTCGGGCATTCCGGCGGGTGCTAGAATACAGCGCTTATTTTTTCAAACACTAATTGGAGTCACCGTGTTCATTTCCAACGCTTACGCCCAGACTGCCGCCGACTCTGGCGCAATGGGCCAACTGTCCACCTTCCTGCCGCTGATCCTGATGTTCGTGGTCATGTACTTCCTCATGATCCGCCCCCAGCAGAAGCGCGCCAAGGAACAGAAAGCCATGATGGACGCCCTGGCCAAGGGCGATGAAGTCGTGACTGCCGGCGGCATCCTGGGCAAAGTCTCCAAGGTGACCGACACCTACGTGACCATCGAAGTCGCTGCCGGCACCGAAATCGTGGTGCAGAAGCCATCGATCACCACCCTGCTGCCGAAGGGCACCCTCAAGGGTCTGTAAGAAAACGGTGCGGGCGGCCACGAGCCGCCCGCTTTGCGTTGACTGATCGCGGAAGAATATGAATCGCTATCCCCTCTGGAAATACATCCTCATTGCCGTGGTAGTGCTGCTGGGCGCTCTCTACACGGTGCCGAACTACTTCGGCGAATCGCCGGCCCTGCAGATCACCAGTGGCAAGGCCACCGTCAAGGTGACCAGCGCCGTGGCGACCCAGGTTGAGGATGTCCTGAAAAAAGACAATATCAAGCAAGACGGCATCACCTACGACCCGGGCGTGACTCACTCGGTCAAGGTACGCTTTCCGGATACGGACACCCAGTTCAAGGCCCGCCTGGCGCTGGAAAAAGGCCTGAATCCTGACCCGACCGACCCGACCTATATCGTCACGGTCAACCTGATGTCCAACACCCCGCAATGGATGCAATCCCTGCGCGCCCTGCCGATGTACCTCGGCCTGGACCTGCGCGGCGGCGTGCACTTCCTGATGCAGGTCGATACCAAGGCTGCGCTGAACAAGCGCATCCAGGGCATCCAGGCTGCCGTGCGCAGCCAGCTGCGCGACAAGAACGTGCGCCACGCCGGCATCGACCGCGTCGGCGACACCGTGGTCATCAAGTTCCGCGACGACGCTACCCGCAAGGAAGCCGAGAAGGTGCTGGCCGACCAGCAGCCGGACCTGGCCCTGGCCGAAGGCGGCGAAGGCGCCGACCTGACGCTGACCGCCACCCTGAAGCCGGCCGCCCTGAAGGCGACTCTGGACAACGGCGTGCAGCAGAACATTGCCACCCTGGGCAAGCGCGTGAATGAACTGGGCGTGGCAGAACCGATCATCCAGCAGCAGGGCGCCGACCGCATCGTGGTGCAGCTGCCGGGCGTGCAGGACGTGGCGCGCGCCAAGTCCATCATCGGCCGTACCGCAACCCTCGAAGTGCGCATGGTGGACGAGTCCATCACCCCGGGCACCGAACTGACCTCCACCATTCCTTACAACTCCGAGCTGTTCACCGTCGGCAAAGGCGTCCCGGTCGTGCTGACCAAGGATGTGGTGCTGACCGGCGACTACATCGCCAGCGCTTCGGCCAGCTTCGACCAGAACCAGCAGCCGGCCGTGGGCATCGACCTGAACGGCGACGGCGGCCGCAAGATGCGCGAAGCCACCCGCGACCGCATCGGCAAGAAGATGGCCATCGTGCTGTTCGAGAAGGGCAAGCCGGAAGTGCTGTCCGTGGCGACCATCCAGTCCGAGCTGGGCAGCCGCTTCCAGATCACCGGCATGGGCAATATCGAGAACTCCACCGAACTGGCGCTGCTGCTGCGCGCCGGCGCGCTGTATGCGCCGATGGACGTGATCGAAGAACGCACCATCGGCCCGCAGCTGGGCGCCGAGAATATCGCCAAGGGCTTCCATTCCACGATGTACGGCTTCGCTGCGATTGCCGTCTTCATGATCATCTACTACATGCTGTTCGGCTTCTTCAGCGTGCTGGCGCTGGCCATCAACCTGCTGCTGCTGGTGGGCCTGCTGTCGCTGATGCAGGCGACGCTGACCCTGCCGGGTATCGCCGCTATCGCGCTGGCACTCGGTATGGCAATTGACGCCAACGTGCTGATTAATGAGCGTATCCGCGAGGAGCTGCGCAACGGCGCCAATCCGCAGGCGGCGATCTCGGTCGGCTTCGACCACGCATGGCACACCATCCTGGACTCCAACGTGACCACGCTGATCGTGGGCCTGGCGCTGCTGGTATTCGGTTCCGGTCCGGTGCGCGGCTTCGCCGTGGTGCACTGCCTGGGCATCCTGACCTCCATGTTCTCCGCGGTCTTCGTTTCGCGCGGCGTGGTGAACCTGTGGTATGGCCGCAAGAAGAAGCTGCAGTCGCTGTCCATCGGCACCGTATGGGTGCCGGGCACCCAGGCTTCGGCCAAGGCCAAGTAATAGATTAAGAGGACGACATGGAATTTTTCCGCATCCGTAAAGACATCCCCTTCATGCGCCATGCGTTGATCTTCAACGTGATTTCGGCGCTGACCTTCGTGGCGGCTGTCTTCTTCCTGGTCCACAAGGGCTTGCACTTCTCCGTCGAATTCAAGGGCGGCACCGTGATGGAAGTGAAGTACCCGAAGGCGGCCAACCTGGAGAAGATCCGCCACACGCTGGAAGGCATGGGCTATGAGCAGCCCGAGGTGACCAGCTTCGACACCGCGCGCGACGCCATGCTGCGCCTGCCGATCACGCCGGGCCTGTCCAGCGACAAGACTTCGCAAAAAGTCTTCGCTGAGCTGTGCAAGGCCGAAGGCGGCGCCACCAAACAGTTCGACCAGGTGACCCCGAAGGGCGAGCACGTGAGCAAGACCGGTTGCGTGGACGCTGCCGGCGTTGAAGCCGTCTCGCTGCAGAAAGTGGAATTCGTCGGCCCGCAGGTCGGCGAGGAACTGGCGCAGAATGGCCTGAACGCCCTGGTAATGGTGGTGATCGGCGTGATGATCTACCTGGCGGTCCGCTTCGAATGGAAATTCGCGGTGGCGGCCATCGTGGCTAACCTGCACGACGTGGTGATCATCCTCGGCTTCTTCGCCTTCTTCCAGTGGGAATTCTCGCTGACCGTGCTGGCCGCGGTGCTGGCGGTGCTGGGCTACTCGGTCAACGAATCGGTGGTTATCTTCGACCGTATCCGCGAAAACTTCCGCAAGCAGCGCAAGATGAGCGTGACCGAAGTGATCGACAACGCGATCACCTCGACCATTTCCCGTACCATCATCACCCACGGCTGCACGCAGATGATGGTGCTGTCCATGCTGTTCCTGGGCGGCCCTACGCTGCACTACTTCGCGATTGCGCTGACCATCGGCATCTGCTTCGGTATCTACTCCTCCGTGTTCGTGGCGGCGGCCGTGGCGATGTGGCTGGGCGTGAAGCGCGAAGACCTGATCAAGCCGGTCAAGGAAAAGAACGACGAAACCGGCGGTGCTGTCGTATAAAAACGACCAGCAGCGCGCCGCGGGGCGGGTCATTCGACCCGCCCTTTTTTTTTGTTGACTTTACCATCTCCTTGCTTGATGATAGCGCTATCATCAACCGAAGGAACTCCTGTGCTCCTGAGCTGGCGCGAGAAAATCAGTTACGGCATCGCCGATATGGGCTTCAATTTCTATTGGGCCAATATCGCCACGTTCCTGATGATTTTCTATACGGACGTCTTCGGCATTTCCGCCGCGGCCGCCGCATCGATGATGTTCATGATCAAGATCGTCAACGCCTTCACCGACCCGATGATCGGCGCAGCCGCCGACCGCACGGCCAGCCGCTTCGGCAAATTCCGTCCCTGGCTGGCGTGGATGGCGCTGCCGCTGGCCGGCGCCGCCGTCCTCACCTACACCACGCCCAGCCTGGACGGCGACGGCAAACTGGTCTGGGCCTACGGCAGCTACCTGCTGATGATGGTGTGCTACACCTGCGTCAACATCCCCTATAACGCGCTGTCCGGCGTGATGTCTTCCGACCCGCAGGAACGCTCCACCATCAACGGGCTGCGCTTCATCTTCGCCTTCGGCGGCAGCACCCTGGTCACCGCCGCCACGCCGGCGCTGGTGCACTGGCTGGGCGGCGGCAACGAAAAACTGGGCTGGCAGCTGACGATGGCCGCGTGGGGCATCGCCGCCTCCATTCTCTTCGTGCTGACCTTTGCCAACACGCGCGAGCGCATCGCACCGCCGGCGGGGCAGAAGTCCAATGTGTGGCAGGATGTGCGCGACCTGGCCGGCAACCGACCCTGGGTCGTGCTGTTCTTCCTGGCGCTGATCATCATGGTCACCATCACGCTGCGCACCACCACGGCGGCCTACTACTTCAAGTACTACGTGCAGCGCCCGGACCTGATGGCCGGCTTCGTGCCGGCCTATATGCTGTCCGCCGCCGCAGGCGCCTCGCTGACGCCCGTGATGACACGCTTCGTGGACAAGAAAAAGCTGATGATCATCCTGATGTCCATCACCACGGTGCTCTCGGCCCTGTTCTTTATCGTGCCGAAGGACCAGATCTGGATCATGTTCGCGCTGCAGGTCGGCCTGGGACTGGCGCTGGGCCCGAAATCGCCGCTGGCCTTCTCCATGTATGCCGACACCGCCGACTACAACCAGTGGCGCACCGGCCGCCGCGCCACGGCGATGACCTTTGCCGCCGCCACCTTCTCGCAGAAGCTGGGCACCGCGCTGGCCGTGGCCGTCATCGGCTCGCTGTTCACGGCGCTCGGCTACGTGCCGAACGCCGCCCAGTCCAGCGGCTCGCAGGCGGGCATCGTGTGGCTGATGTCCCTGATCCCTGCGGCCTTCGCCCTGCTGGCGGTGGCCGTGATGTTCTTCTATAACCTCGACAGCACGACCCTAAAACAGATTCAGGCCGACCTGGCCACGGAGACGAAATAAATGCTACGCCCCGCCGACAACGGTGACCGCTACGAACTGCTGTCCCCCACCGCCATGCCGCGCGCCGCAGGCTTCCTGTGGAACCGCAAGATGATGATCCAGGCGAACTGCCGCGGCTACGCCGTGGCCCAGTTCATGCAGCCGGAACCCGCCAAGTACGCCCACGCGCCCAACCTGGAAGCGAAAACCTTCATGCAGCCGGAGCAGGGCTATTACGCCCACCATCCGGGCCGCTTTTTCTACATCAAGGATGAAGAGACGGGCGAATTTTTCTCGGCCCCCTATGAGCCGGTGCGCGCTAAGCTGGACAGCTTCACCTTCATCGCCGGCAAGAGCGATATCGCATGGAAGGTCGAGCACCTCGGCCTGCGCGTGGAAATGGAGCTGGGCCTGCCGGTGGACGACGTGGTTGAACTGTGGTCGCTGCGCGTCACCGATCTTTCCGGCCGCGCACGCCGCATCAGCGTCTATCCCTACTTCCCGATCGGCTATATGTCGTGGATGAACCAGTCCGGTGAGTACCGCCCGGACCTGGGCGGCATCGTGGCCAGCTCGGTCGCGCCCTACCAGAAGGTGGCCGACTACTTCAAGCAGAAGGACTTCAAGGACAAGACGTACTTCCTGTGCGAGAGCGCGCCCGACGCGTGGGAAGTGTGCCAGGAAGCCTTCGAAGGGGAGGGCGGCCTGCATGCCCCGTCCGCACTGGCGGGGGAATCGCTGCGCAACGGCGACGCGCGCTATGAAACGCCGGCGGCCGTGCTGCAATACCGCTTGCGGCTCGCGGCCGGTGCCTCGCGCGACTACCGCTTCCTGTTCGGCCCCGCGCGCGACGATGCGGAAATTACCGCCATGCGCGACCGCTACCTGAGCGCCGCGGCCTTTGCCGAAACGAAGCACGCCTACGCCGAATACATCGAAGGCGGCTACGGTTGCCTGTCCATCGAAACGCCGGATGCGGAGCTGGACAACTTCGTCAACCACTGGCTGCCGCGCCAGGTGTTCTATCACGGCGACGTGAACCGCCTGACCACCGATCCGCAGACGCGGAACTACCTGCAGGACAATATGGGCATGAGCTTCATCAAGCCCGAAGTGGCGCGCGCCGCCTTCGTGCATGCGCTGAGCCAGCAGGAGCCGTCGGGCGCGATGCCGGACGGGATCCTGCTCGTCGAAGGCGCGGAGCTGAAGTACATCAACCAGGTGCCGCATACCGACCATTGCGTGTGGCTGCCCGTGTGCATGAAGGTCTACCTGGATGAAACGGGCGACTATGCGCTGCTCGATGAAGCGGTGACGGACCGCGAAGGCAAGACCATGACCGTGGCCGAGCGCATGTCCAGCGCGATGGACTGGCTGCTGAAGGATTGCGATGACCGTGGCCTGAGCTATATCGCCCAGGGCGACTGGTGCGATCCGATGAATATGGTGGGCTACAAGGGGCAGGGCGTCTCCGGCTGGCTGACCGTGGCCGCCGCTTACGCGATGCGGCTGTGGTCAGGCATGTGCGCCCAGCGCGGCGACGAAGCGGGCGCCCAGCAATACGACTTCGGCGCCAGAACCCTGAACGCCGCCGCCAACAAACACCTGTGGGATGGCCGCTGGTTCGCGCGCGGCATCACGGACGATGGCGTGGTCTTCGGCGTCAGCGCCGACAAGGAAGGCCGCATTTACCTGAACCCGCAGGCCTGGTCGATGCTGAGCGGCGCGGCCAGCGCCGAGCAGCGCTCGCTCATGCTGGCGGAAGTCGAAGAGCAGCTGTACACGCCCTACGGCGTGCAGATGTTCGCGCCGCCGTATTCGCAGATGCGCGAGGATGTCGGCCGTGTCACGCAGAAACATCCCGGCTCGGCGGAGAATGGCGCGGTGTATAACCACGCGGCGGTGTTCTTCATCTACAGCCTGTATCACGGCGGCGAGTCGGACCGCGCCTGGAAGCTGCTGCGCCAGATGATTCCCGGCCCGGACCAGGCGGACTACCTGCAACGCGGACAGCTGCCGATCTTCATTCCGAACTACTATCGCGGCGCGTGGAAGGAATATCCGCGTACGGCGGGCCGTTCTTCACAGCTGTTCAACACGGGCACCGTGTCCTGGGCTTACCGCTGCGTGATCGAAGGCTTGTGCGGATTGCACGGCGACGCCACCGGCCTGCGGGTTGCGCCGCAACTGCCAAAGGAGTGGCCGGGAATGAAGGCGGTGCGCCGCTTCCGTGGCGCGATGTTCGATGTGAATATCCGCCGCACCGGCGGCGATCGCGTGCGCGTCTGGTGCAATGGCGAGGAACTGGCGGACACCCACGTGGGCAATATCGAGCCGGGCAAACGCTACCAGCTCGATGTCACCATCCCCTGAGAAGAGATAGCGCCGCTCAGGCGCTCTCGCGCGCCATCAGCGTGAAGCCGAGATCGATGCGGCCCGCCGCCGGCTTTTCGCCGCGGATGGCCGAATGCAGCAGGGTCGCGGCCTGGAAGCCGATCTGGTAGCGCGGCGTGCCGATGGTGGTCACGGAAGGCTTCATCCATGCCGATGCCGGCAGGTCGTTGAAGCCGCAGACGGCCAGCTGGTCCGGCACGCTGATACCGCGCCGCTGGCACTGGTAGATGGCGCCGTGCGCCAGGTCGTCGTTGCAGCAGAAGATCGCGTCGAGGTCGGGGATGCGGGACAGCATGCGTCCCAGCAGCTCGGCGCCCAGCGCAATCGTCGAAGGATCGGGCACCATCACTTCCAGCTGGGCGTCGGCCAGTCCGGCTTCCTCCATCGCCTTGCGGTAGCCCTCGCAGCGCTTCAGGGTACGTTCGTCCAGCTGGGCGCCCATGAAGCCGATGCGCTTGTGCCCCTTGTCGATCAGGTAGCGCGCCATCGTGTGGCCCGCATCGAATTGCGAGAAGCCGACGGACAGCGCTTCCGGATCGGGGGACACATCCATCATCGACACCACCGGCACACGCGAAGTCGCCAGCATCTGGTTCACGCGCGCGCTGTGGTTCAGGCCTGACAGCAGGATGCCGTCCGGATTCGACTGCATATAGGTTGCGAGCAGCTTTTCCTCTTCCGCATCCGAATAGCGCGTATTGCCGATCAGGAGCTGGTAATTGGCCGGATCGAGCGCCGACTGGATCCCCGCCAGCACGTCGGTGAACACCGCGTTGGACAGCGAAGGCACCAGCACCACGATCACGTTCGAGTGCGCCGACGCCAGCGCCCGCGCGGCGCGGTTCGGCACATAGCCCAGTTGCTGGATGGCGTCCTCCACGCGCTGGCGCAGGATGGACGAAACGAGGTCGGGCTGGTTGATCGCGCGGGAGGCCGTCATCGGCGCTACACCGGCAAGGTTGGCGACATCGGTAAGGGTGACTTTGCCGCTGGCGCGGCTTTTAGCGGAAGGGCTTTTGCTCATTACTGAGATTTTCCATGAATCCCATGGAGTGTCAATTCTAAATGCCGTGATAAGCTGCACGCCTCGCAAAGAGGAGACACTATGAGCCGTACCGGACGCCTGTTCCAGCTGATGGATGCCCTGCGCGGCAACCGTCGCCCCGTTACCGCGGCGGCATTGGCGGAGCGGCTGGGCGTATCCGAGCGGACCATTTACCGCGACATGCAAACGCTGGCCGAACTGGGGGCGCCGGTGGAAGGCTCGGCCGGCGTGGGCTATCTGCTGCGCAGCGGCTTCTTCCTGCCGCCGCTGATGTTCGGCGCCGACGAACTGGAAGCGCTGGTGCTGGGCGCGCGCTGGGTGCGGCGCCAGGGCGATCCGGCGCTGGCCGAAGCGGCCTCCAATGCGCTGGCAAAGATCGCGACCGCCACGCCGAAGGACCTGCGCGACGACATGGCCGAGACCAGCCTGTGGGTGCCGCTGCTGGAAGAGCCGCAGCACGACGAATACGTGCAGCCGGCGCGCGAGGCGATCCGGCGCCAGCACAAGCTGCGCATCCAGTACAGCGACGGCGAGCGCAGGACGTCCGAACGCATCGTCTGGCCTTTCGCGCTCGCGTTTTTGGAAGGCAAGCGCCTGCTGGCTGCGTGGTGCGAACTGCGCCAGGCCAACCGCCACTTCCGCATCGACCGCATCGTCCAGGTGGAAACGATGGGCGAACGCTATCCGACGCCGCGCCATGCGCTGCTGAAAAAATGGCGCGAGGAGATGAACATCAACGACGACTCCTGACAGAAACTGTCACGAGCCGCCCTTAGCATGGAGTCACTCAATCAATGGAGAACGATATGCGCCTTTACCATCACCCGATTTCGTCCAATGCCCGCCGCGTGCTGCTGACCCTGGCCCATCTGGGCATTGAAGTCGAGGAAGTCCAGATCAACCTGATGAGCGAAGAAGACCGCCGCCGACTCGGGGAAATAAATCCGAACAGCAAGATCCCGGTGCTGGAGGATGACGGCCTGCTGCTGTGGGAGTCCGGCGCCATCATGCAATACCTGGCGGACAAGACCGGCGCCCATGATCTCTATCCGGCCGAACTGAAAGCCCGCGCCGACGTCAACCGCTGGATGTTCTGGTGCGTGCAGCACTTCTCGCCAGCGATCAGTGTGTTCTGCTGGGAAAATTTGTGGAAGAAGATGGTGACCGGCGTCGATGCCGACCCGGCCGAGCTGAAGCGCGGCGCTGCCGACATGGCGCAGTGTGCGACCGTGCTCGACAACCATCTGGCCGGCCGCGAATGGGTGTCCGGCAATGCACTGACCTTGGCCGACTATACCGTGGCCGCACCCTTGATGTATCTCGAAAAAGGCCGGCTGCCGTTGACGCAGTACGCCCATATCATGGCTTGGTTCCAGCGCGTCCAGGCCCTGCCTGCATGGAAGCAGACTCAGGCCGAATGGTAAATTGTGATCTTGTGTGAAGTGCCGCACATTCGATCAAGCGTCCCAGGCTTAATATGGAACCGTCTCTTTCAGGACATCCCTAGTTTTGGACTTAGCCCGCTTTCGAGCGGGCATTTTTTTTGTTAGCATGATCGGCACCTAACGCTGCATGAAGCGCCTTTCACTTGGCAAGGGGTGACGATCATGGAGATATCCGCAGCACCGGCCGCGGCCAGCATCGATCGCTGGCAGCAGAAGCGGCAGCAGGCATTCAAAGAGATCCCGGACGAGGGCCGGACCATCCGCTACCTCGGCAAAGACTTTCATGTTTATCCCAACACCTTCTGGCCGTTCAACGACAGCCAGCCGCTGGTGCGCAACTTCAGGATAGAGCCGGGCGACAGCGTACTCGATGTGGGCACCGGCTCCGGCGTGATCGCCGTTTTCGCCTGCTACCGCGGCGCAGGCCGCGTGCTGGCGCTGGACGTCAATCCGGCGGCGATCCGCAGTGCGAAGCGCAATGCACGCGAACATGGCTTCGGCAACGTGATGGAAGTGCGGCGCTCCAACCTGTTCGAAAAAGTGGGCGACGAACAGTTCGACGTGATCACGGCAAACCTCCCCTTCCGCAACAAGGTCGCCCACGACGTGGTGGCCCGCTCGCAGTGGGACACGGACTTCCGCACCAACACCGAATTCTTCGCGCAGGTGCGGCGCCACCTGAAGCCCGGTGGCCGCATCTACTTCGCGCATTCCAACTTCGGCGATCCGGACGCGGTGCGGCGCCTGGCGAAGGAGGCCGGCTTTTCGATCCGCCTGATGGCGCGCAGCACGGCCGCGAAGGCCGAGGCGAAACAGTTCTATGCCTTCCTCATCAAATAACGCCGTGCTGCAGGCGGTCAATGCGCTGCGCGCGGTGCCGCACCTGGCCTGGCGCGGAAAAGTGAAGCGGGTGGCCGTGGTGCTGACGTCGTCGCGCTCCGGTTCCAGCCTGCTGAAGGGCGTGCTGGCCTCGCATGAGGGCATCGCCGCCATGGATGGCGAGGCCGAACCCTATCTCGCGCTGAGCGCCAACGGCTTCGGCTTCAACGGGCGCGGCGATGCGTTCACGATGCCGGCCAACGCGGGCTTGCTGGCCGACTGCATCTTCGACGGGCTGGGCATCGCATGCGGGACCATTTCGTCGCTGCCGGCGCTGCAGTCGCGCTGGTCGCGCCGCCTGCTGCTGCAATTCCCGGCCCTGTTCACGCAGGCGGACGAATACCGCCGCCTGCACGGCGCTTTGAATGAAACGCTGGATTACGCGCTGCGCTACCAGCACGAGATGGCGGAACGCGAGCTGCAGCGCATCGTGCTGTCCGCCGTGTACTGGCGCGAGCCGTGGCGGCTCGATTACTACGACGGCCGTTTAGGCCCCGGCATCGCAGGGTATTTCAACGAGCCGGCGAAGATCGAGGAGCCGCCCTTCGTATTGCCCTCGCTGTTCCGCCGTCCCTTCACGGTGGACGATGCCGAACACAAGATCCTGTTGTTCAAGACGCCCTCGGATGCCTACCGCATCGGCCTGTACGAGCAGCTCTTCCCGGAAGCCGACGTGCGCTACATCCACCTCACGCGCGGCTTCGCGCAAACGGTGAATGGCCTGATGGACGGCTGGCAGTCGCCGCACGGCTTCTTTGCGCACGATATGGCGCGCCAGGGACACACGCTGGACATCGCCGGATATTCCGACCGCTATCCTTTCGGCAAGCGCTGGTGGAAGTTCGACCTGCCGCCGGACTGGCAGGCGCTGGCTGCCGGCTCCAGCCTGGAGAAGGTTTGCCTGCACCAGTGGCTGTCCTGTCACCGTGCGATCCTGGACAGCGGCGTGCCGGCGCTGCGCGTGTCCTTCGAGGACTTCCTGGCCGCGCCGGGGGACGTGAGCGCGCGCATCTTCGACTGGCTTGGCTTGCCCGCGCTGCCGCAGCCGCCGGTGCTGAACGTGACCATGGCGACGGAAGCGCCGCAGCCGGCGCGCTGGCGCAAGCGGCGCGACCTGATGCTTTCCCTGGGCCAGCGCGCCGACGTGGCGGAAATGATGGACGCGCTGGGTTACCGCATGGAGCCGGAGGGCTGGCTATGAACCGACATATGATCGTGCCTTACCTGATGGGGCAGCGCCGCGGGCGCCTGATGCGGGTGTGCGAGCTGGGTGCGCAGTCCTGGGATGTGATCGATGCGCCCGAATGCACGGCGACCGAGATCGCCGACCGCAATGAGCAGATGCGCAGCATGGGCCATGTGTATGCGCGTCTCGCGGCGCGCGTGCGCGAAGTGGCGGCGGCCGGCGACCGGCCCGTGAGCATCGCGGGCGACTGCATCTCCACGCTGGGCATGCTGGCCGGCCTGCAGCAGGCGCGCCGCGAACCGCAGCGCATTCTCTGGCTCGATGCCCATGGCGATTTCCATACCTGGAGCACCACGCGCACTTACTACCTTGGCGGCATGCCGCTGGCCATGCTGGTCGGCCGCCAGGACCGCCGCCGCGCCGCGCGCGACAGCGTGCTTGCCCTGCGCTATACCGTGGGCTGCCTGCCGTATCCCGAGGAGAAGGTGCTGCTGTCCGATGCGCGCGACCTCGATCCGGGCGAGGACGAAGCCTTGCGCGAGTCGCGCGTGCAGTGCTGTTCGATCGACGAGATCCTGCCGCGCCTGTCGCCGGAGGAAACGCTCTACGTGCATTTCGATACGGATGTCGTCGACGCGGAAGAGGAGATGCCGGCGCTGAAGTACCACGTGAAGAACGGGCCGGGCGTCGAGGATATGGAGGCGCTGTTCTGGCAGCTGCGCGGCTATCCGATCGTGGCCGCGTCGGTATCGGCCTGGCACGCGGAGAAGGACGAGGGCGACCGCGCGGCCCGCATCTGCCTGGACTTGCTGGAAACCCTGCTTCAGGAGTGAATGATGCGCCGCGCGCGCAGCTCGCCCAGCACGGCGCGTATGGCGGTGTCGATGCCGATGCGGTCGGTGTCCAGAACGAGTTCGGCTTGCGTAGGCGGTTCGTAGGGCGAGGAGATGCCGGTGAAATGGGGGATGTGGCCGGCGCGCGCCTTGCGGTAAAGGCCTTTCACATCGCGCTGTTCGCAGACTTCGGCGGGGCAGCGGCACCAGGCTTCGATGAAGTCGCCGGGCGGCAGCAGGGCGCGCGCGCGGGCGCGGTCCGAGATGTAGGGCGAGATGAAGGCTGCCAGCACGATCACGCCTGCGTCCACGAAGAGCCGCGCGGTTTCGGCGGCACGGCGGATGTTCTCGGCGCGCGCTTCGGGCGTAAATCCCAGGTCGGCGCACAGGCCGTGGCGCAGGTTGTCGCCGTCGAGCACATAGGCGCGGCAGCCGGCCTTGGTCAGGTGCTCTTCGATGGCCAGGGCAAGTGTGGTCTTGCCCGAGCCTGAAAGGCCGGTGAACCAGACCACGGCGGCGCGGTGTCCATTCATCTCTTCGCGCTGCCGGCGCGATACGGCGCCATGCTGCCAGACGATGTGCTTGCTGTTCATGCTGCAAATATAACCAGCTATGCGATGCGCACGATACTGATTATCGGTGGTGGATTTTGCGGCGTTGCGTGCGCGGTACAGGTTCTGCGCCAGGCCGGCGCGCGGCCCGTGCGCGTGCTGCTGCTGGAACGTTTGGTGCTCGGCGGCGTGGCTTATGCACGCTGCGGTCCTGAGCATTTGCTGAATGTCCCCGCCGGCAAGATGAGCGCTGTTGACGACGATCCCGAAAGCTTCCTGCGCTTTGCGCGCATCCGCCTGCCGCATGCCGCGGCTTCCGATTTCCTGCCGCGGCGCTTGTACGGTGACTATCTGTCCGCAATGCTCGACGCCGCCTCACGCGCCGCCGCCGCTGCCCCTGCGCTGGCTTTTGAGCGCTCGGTGTGGCCGGGTCGGGGCGGCGCGGCGCGCGCGAGGCTTGAGCGGATAGCCGGCCAGGCCGTATCGCTGTCTGCCGATGGCGCCGGCCTGCGCGCGGTGCTGGCCGACGGACGCACTCTGGACGCCGACCGCGTGGTGCTGGCCACCGGTCACTTCCCACCTTGCGATCTGCCCGCGCTTGCGAGCTTGCACGCTGACAGCCGCTATCAGCACGATCCATGGGACCTAGCGCGCCTGGCGGCGGTGCATCCAGCCGAACCGGTGCTGCTGCTCGGCAGCGGTCTGACTGCGGTCGATGTCGCACTGACGCTGCTGGCACGCGGCGTGCGGCGCATCACGATGCTGTCGCGACACGGCCTGCTGCCGCAGCCTCATCGCGGCCTGCGCGCGCTGCACCATCCCCATCCTGCGCTCGCCACCGGCACCGCTGGCCTGTGGGGCGACGCCGCCACCCTGCGCGTCCAGTTACGCGCCTTCCGCCGTGCCTTGGCTGCCAGCACGTTGCCGGTCACACTCAGCAGGGCGTCCAGCAGGGCGCGCGGTACGGCGAGCATGCCGAGCATCGTGTCGGCCGCCGCAACCGGGAGTGGGAGCGTCAGCGGGGACGGGGCGTACGGCGGCGATGGCGCGCACGGTGGGGATGGGACGCACGGCGGCGATGGCGCGCGTGGTGGCGATGGCGCGGATTGGCGGGACGTGATGGCGGCGCTGCGGCCGCATACGGCGAACATCTGGCGGGCGTGGCCGGAGAAGGAGCGCAGGCGGTTCCTGCGGCACGTGCAGCCGTATTGGGACAGCCACCGTCACCGCTTGGCGCCGGCCGCGCATGAGCCGCTGCAGCGCGCGTTGCAGGACGGGCGAGTAAGCGTGATCGCGGCGCGCGTGCTCGCGTGCACAGGCGGCGCAGAGCGGCTGAAAGTCACGCTGCAAAGGCGCGGAGCCGGGGAAGAAGAGCTTTGGGCCGCGCGCATAATCAACTGCACCGGCAGTTGCCCGTCGCCAGAGCGCTGCGGCGACGCGCTGATCGCGCAGCTCGTCGCAGATGGCGTGCTGCAAGGCGCGCAGGCCGGTGCGGAGGTCAGCGCGGCGTGGCGCGGACGGCTGGCCTACATCGGCCCCTGGCTGAAGGCCAGCCACTGGGAGGCCACGGCGGTGCCGGAGCTGCGAAAATTCGCGGAGCAGGCCGCCGCGTGGGCGCTTACATGAGCAGAACGGCGGTGAGCGACTTCACTTCGTCCGCCGATTCGGACATGATCGCCGTCAGCGTCCCATCGCCCACCGCGAAGTCCAGCGTGCGTGCCGCGACAGGCGTTGTCGCGCCGGGACGGGCGTGCAGCGGCGATGACACGGGCGCCAGGTCATTGGCCAGCAGCAGCGTATCGCCCAGCGTCTCGGGCGGCAGCGCGCGCAGGCCCGACCACATCGCCTCCACCGCCTTCATCACATTATCCGGAATCATCAGCTTGGACAGCACGCCGCGGCCGATCGAGATCTCGCCGTGCTCGATCCATTCGTCCGGTTCGCCCTCCATCACCTGCGGATAGGCTTCCGCCTGGGCCAGCATGTAGAAGCCGCCCACCTCGTGCACGATACCGGCAAAGAGCGCGGTATCCGGGTCCACATGGCTGACGCGGCGCGCGATCACCTGCGCCAGCGCGGCCACGTGCGCCGTGTGCTCCCACAGCTGCGCCGACTTCGCCTTCAGCACAGGATTGCGGATCTTGCTGCCCAGCTGGCGCATGATCAGCGACGCCACCAGCGACTGCAGCGTGCGCACCCCCAGGCGGTGCACGGCCGAGCGCACCGACGAAATCTCGGTGCCGGAGCGGTTATAGGCCACGGAATTGGCGATCGCCACGGTGCGCGCGGCCAGCAGCGGATCGGCCTGGATCAGGCGCGCCGCGTGGTCGACATGGCAATTGGGATCGTTGAGCGCCTGCTGCAGCTTGAGCGAGGCGTTCACATTGGTGGGGAAGGCGAGTTCACCGCGGGAGGCTTGCTCGGCGATGGCTTTGAAGGCGTCCAGTCTGTCCATAGGAAAAATTATAAGCAGAAAATTGCCTCAGGGAACTATCCCAATGCAAATATTGTGATGAATTTTTCCGCAGCCGTCGGCTGGACGCGATTGAAAAGCTTAATCTCAGCCTTCTTCGCGGAAGATCGCGTCGCAGCCCTCGCGGGTGCCTTCCTCGTCTTCCAGTTCATCGACCAGTTCCAGGTCGACCAGTTCTTCCACCGCATTGTTGAAGCTGTTGTGCTTGGTCGCGCCGATCAGGCGGTAAATCTCGCCATCCTCGTTGCGCACGCCAATCAGCAGTTTTTCCTTGCGCACCGCATCCACCGTGGTGTTTTCCAGCAGCAGGTTGGCGGTGATCTGTTTGTCGAATTTTGCCGGCTTTACGCCGTCCAGCAGGGTAGTCTTCAGCATTGTTCTGTCTTCTCTAGTTTGGAGAGCCGGACGTGAAGGCTTCCTTCAGTCCGGCAAGTGTTTTTTCCAGCGCATCGAAATCGGCATCGGTAAAGTGGCTGAACGCCCGGCGTCCATTCGCCACCACCTTCGGGAATACTTCGCCGAACAGCTGTTCGCCCTGCGGCGTCAGGCGCACGAAGAAAGAGCGCTTGTCGTCGGCATTGCGTTCCCGTTCCACCAGGCCCTTCTGTTCCAGGCGCTCGATCACGCCGGTCAGCGTGCCTTTGGTGATCAGCGTGCGGTCGCCCAGTTCCTTGTAGCTCATGCCCTGCGTATTGCCCAGTGTGGCGATGATATCGAATTGCGGGTGGGTCAGGCCGTACTGCCGCACATGGCAGCCGGACAGCCGTTCAAATCCTTGCATGCACTCGGCCAGCAACCTGACTGATTTCAAATAACGTTCGCCCATGGACTGAGATTATATCCGCGCATGGGTGCGCCGTCCGCCCGTGCACTCGCCCGGCCGGCTTTCCGTTACCATATGCGGATAATCAACATTAACATCTGACTATCATGCCTCAACACGCGCGCGGAATACTGGCCTTGCTGATCGTGACCCTGGTCTGGGGCACGACTTTCCCCGCGATGAAGGATATGACGTCCTATCTCTCCCCCAACTGGATCGTGGTGTCGCGCTTCGGCATCGCCAGCATGCTGCTGCTGCCCTTCATCTTCCGTGCGCGCTGGGCCGACCTGCATTATGGCTTCCTGTCCGGCGTGCTGCTGTTCTTCTGCTATCTGTTCCAGGTGGAAGGCCTGTCGCTGACCTCGTCCAACCGCAACGCCTTCATTTGCGGCCTGAACGTACTTGTCGTGCCCCTGTTGGGCATCGTGATGGGCAAATGGCCGGACCGCCGCATCGTCGTGGCCCTGGTGCTGGCCGTCGCCGGCCTGTTCGCCCTGTGCTGGGAAGGCGCTTTCAGCTGGAGCCGCGGCGATACGCTGGCCCTGATGGCCGCGCTGGCCTTCGGCGCCTATATCAAGGTGATGGAAGTCTACACGCGCAAGGCCACGCGCCTGATGACCCTGACGGCTTCCCAGATCATGACCGTCGCCCTGATGGCCGGCCTGTGGATCGTGCTGCGCGAAGCGCCGCGCGGCGCCGTTTCCGTGGCAAACGATTCGGCCGATTACTACGCCTATATCTGGGAAGGCTTGAAGCTGTACAAGTGGAATCTGATCTACCTGGGCGTGGTCGCCACCGCAGCCATTATTTCGCTGCAAACCTGGGGCCAGAGCCACGCCACCGCCAATGAGGCGGCCGTGATCTATGCCTTCGAACCCGCCTGCGCCGCCATCTTCGGCTACTTCTGGCTGGGCGAGGTGCTGGGCTGGACTGGCCTGGTCGGCGCGGTCCTGTTGATCTCCGGTATGATAGTGAGCCAGTGGAACACCCCTGAGCGGCCGCCGACGTCGCTCGCCCCAGAATAAATGTCATTTGACCAACTCAGCCGCCTGAACCGGGAGCAGCCGCTGCGCGTGCTGCTGGTTAACGCGGGCGAGCCGGACAGCCTTACCTGGTCCGGCCTGGTCCAGCCCCTGCGGCTGGCCCAGCGCATCCTCAGGAATACCTTCGAACTGGCTGTGCGCACGCCGGAGCAGGCGGCGTCCGACGCGGCGGAATACCATCTGGCCCTGCTGGTGGGCGACGAGCAGCAGGCGCCGCTAGCGGACGAGCTGGCGCGCGCCGTCATCG
>DASWYX010000361.1:0-5215 GCA_036404755.1 Pseudoduganella sp. | reverse complement strand
ACGCCTTCAGCGCGCACGTACAGGCCGGAGATATGGGCGCCCTCGTACGGGATCTCGACGCGCTCACAGTTCTCGCCGGAGAGGCGAATGCCGCGCGCAAACACTCCCAGGAACCGCTGGTAGAGCGCGGCGCGGCCCGGCGCGCCATGCGCCTGCAGGCGTTCGGCGGTCAGGTAGTAGATGGCGGCGCGCGAGTACTTGTCACCGGCCGAGATCAGGCGGCCTCGCGTTTCATCCTCGTCGGCGAGGCTGCAAAGCTTGTCGGCCATCCTTGCCCAGGTCTCGCGGAAAGCGCGGGTGCCTTCGGCATCCGGCTGGCGCGAGGCGTCCTGCAGCGGCGCGCACATTTCCTCGATTTCGCCGATGCGGGCGCCCATTTCGATCGCCAGGTCGACGGAGAGGTTCCAGACGTAATTGGTGGGGAAGTACTTGAACATAAAAATCTTCGGGTTGGAGTGTTGGCGAAGGGGCGGCGCCATGCCGCCCCGGAACGCTGCTTAGAAGTTGTATCGGGCACGGATGCCGTAAGTCCTCGGGTCGCTGACGAAGAAGGAACCCGGTACGCGGCTTTCGATCTTGACCGTGTCCTCGATGTTCTTCACGAACAGCTGCACATTCCATACGCCGCCCGGGCTGTCATAGCCGATCGACGCGTCGGACTTGTGGAAGGATGGCTGGCGGTAGCGGATGTCCTGGGTCGGGTCGCTCAGGTAATACGAGGTCGAGTGGCGCGTGCTCACAGTCGCGGTGATCTCGCCGCCGTTCGACAGCGCGAAGTGATGCGTGTAGCCCAGCCCAATGGTCGAAGTCGGAGCGCGGTCAAGCTTCTTGCCCGAATAATCGATGGTCGGCGTCGGGTGGTATTGCTTGTACTTGGCATCCGTCGCGGCAAGCGTTGCGCGCAATTCGCCGTCTTCTCCGACCTTCAGCTTGCCCTCGAACTCCACGCCGTTGACCGTGGAATTGGCGGCATTGCTGGTAAAGGAGTGGCAGGTCGAAGGATCGTTGGTGAAGCAGGTCGTAATGGTCAGCTGCTGGTCCTTGTAATCGTAGTGGAATACGTTGGCGGACAGTTGCAGGTAATTCTGCAGGAAGCGGCCCTTGATGCCCGCCTCGTAAGCCTTCAGCGTTTCGGGCTTGTACGGACCGGTCACCGCTTCCGCATTGAAGCCGCCAGCCTTGTAGCCGGTGGACACGCTGCCGTACACCATCACATTGCGCATCAGGTCATGGTCGATGCCCACTTTCCAGCTGGTGTTGTTGAAGCGGACCTCCGCCGCATAAGCCTTCGAACTGGTGGTCGCAGGCGGAACTGCCGCCTCGCCGCTCAGCGGATCGTAGCCGGACTTGCGGTCCTTGGTGTAGCGCACGCCCATGGTCAGGCGGGTATCGTCGCGCAGCGAGTAGGTCGCCTGGCCGAAGACTGCCTTCGACTTATTGTTGATCGATGCCAGGAAAGGCAGCACCACATTGAAGGAACCGAATGGCGCCGTGATGTAAGTCGTGTAGTTCGCGTCGCGGAACACGTCTTCATCGAAGTGATACAGGCCGGCCACCCAGCGCAGCGGACCGTTGCCGGTCGAGTTCAGGCGCAATTCATGCGACAGCGACTTGCTGTTGCCGTTATTCGTGTTGGTGAACGGGAAGCCGAAATACACGCCGTTATTCAGCTGGTCAATATGCATGCGCATCTGCGCCACCTGGTACGTCAGCTCCGCCTCGCCGAGGCGGGTCTTGAATTCACCGCGCAGCGAGTTGGCGAAGTTGTCGCGGTGCTGGTTGGCGTCCTGCTTGAACTCCCAGCCGGTGGTGCGCTGGGCGGAGCTGCCGCGGTCCACATAGACAGGGTTCAGCAAGTCGTTGCCACGGCCAGGCGGCGTGAATGGCAGCGCGCCCGTCGGCGTGCCGGTGAAGAAATTCGTCAGCGGCACGGGCGAGGGACCGCCGCCGCCGATATCGTTGCGCTCCGCCGTCAGCAGCAGGCTGGTGTCCTTGGTGAAGGTGCCCAGCAGGTGCACGCGCAGGGACTTGTCATCCTGGCTTTCCAGCGGAATCTTGTTCGGGCCGGGGTTCAGGTAGGTGTCGTGCTTGTTGGCGTTGACGGCAGCCCGCAGCGCCCACATATCGCCCAGCGGCACGTTCAGCACGCCGTCAAAGCGGCGGGTGTTGTAGTTGCCAAGCTCGAAACCGACGCGCCCCTCGAGCTTTTTGGTCGGCTTGTTGCTGATCAGGTTAATCGCACCGGCCGTCGCGTTCCGGCCGAACAGCGTGCCCTGCGGGCCGCGCAGCACTTCGATGCGGTCCAGGTCATAGAAGGCAACGGCCTGCGCTTCGTAGCGCGGCACATAAGCGCCGTCAATGTGGAAGGCCGCCGATGGGTCGCCCTTCTCGGTCATATCCAGGCTGGTCACGCCGCGAATGGCCACCTGCAGCATGCCGCTTTCCTGCGAGATTTCAACGTTGGGCAGCGCGTCAGCCAGCGCACGGGGATCGTTGGTGCCGGCGTTCTTCAGATCTTCACCGGACAGCACGGACAATGCCAACGGGGTCTTGCTGGCAGGCTGCGCGATCTTTTGCGCGGTAATGATCACTTCAGCGATGCCGCCTTCCTTTTTCGCTTCGGCTTTGCTTTCCGCCTCCTGCGCCATGGCGGTGCTTGCGCCCGTGAGGTAGCCGGCGGCGAGAAGTGCCCTGGCAATCAAGGTCAGCTTAGGGGTGTTCATCGAATATCTCCTAGGTTATGCGCGGCGATTCTTGAAGTGCCGCTCTGGTTTGTGTTGGCAAGAAAAATGATATGTTTTTCCTGCGTTTTCCCATAACCCATAATTTCAATGCCACGCATTCATCCGCTGAATACGTAAGCTGGTAATCCGTGAAAAGAAAAAAAAGGCCCCGCGAGAATCGGCGGGGCCAGAACAGGAGTGCTGTTGGAGGGATGCGCGAATCAGCCAGGCATCGGCATCCATGTACCGCCGGCGCGGGACGACGCCTGCACGGTCTCGATAAACAACACACCGCGCAAACCGTCGGCAATGGTGGGGAATTGTGCGGCGCCGGGATCGCCGCCGGTGCGACGCGCCAGCAGGTGGCTGGCGATATCGCTGTACAGGGACGCGAAGGCGTCGATATAGCCTTCCGTGTGCCCAGCAGGCACGCGGCTCACGCGTGCGCCCGCCGCATTCATCGCAGTGCTGCCGCGCGCCACGATGCGCGTGGGTTCGCCCAGCGGGGTCCAGCGCAACTCGTTTGGCTGCTGCTGCGCCCATTCGATGCCGCCCTTGCTGCCATAGACGCGTATCCGCAAATCGTTCGCGTGGCCAGGCGCGACCTGGCTTGCCCACAACATGCCGCGCGCACCGCCCTGATAGCGCAGCAGAACATGCACGTTATCGTCGATGACGCGGCCTGGAACGAAGGAACTCAGCTCGGCCGCCAGCGCCTCGAGCGGCGCGCCGACAATCAGGTCCGCCAGTTGCCAGGCATGGGAGCCGATGTCGCCGATGGCGCCGCCGCCTGCTTTCGCCGGGTCCGTACGCCACGCGGCCTGCTTCTGGCCACTCTGCTCCAGCGGCTCCGCCAGCCAGTCCTGCGCATATTCGACCTGCACCACGCGAATCTCACCGAGCGCCCCTTCCCTCACCATTTGCTGCGCGTGGCGCACCATGGGATAGGCCGAGTAGTTATGCGTGACCGCGAAAATTAGTCCGCGCTCCGCGGCCAGCGCCTGCAGCATGCGTGCGTCGGCGCTATTGGTCGTCACCGGCTTGTCGCAAATGACGTGGATGCCCGCCTCCAGGAAGGCCTTCGCCACCGGCGCGTGCATATGGTTTGGCGTAACGATACTGACCGCCTCGATGCCATCCGGCCGGGCACTTTCGGCGCGCGCCATCTCTTCGTATGAGTCGTAAATGCGCTCAGGTGAAAGGCCCAGTGCACGGCCCGAACGCTGAGATGCCTCCGCACTCGAAGACAATGCACCGGCGACCAGCTCGTAGCGGTCATCCAGCCGCGCCGCGTGGCGATGCACCGCGCCGCTAAAGGCGCCCTCGCCTCCACCCACCATGCCCAGCCTCACGCGGCCGGGAAAGACTGTGTTTTCCATGAACGCCCCTTATGCAATGCCCAGCATGCGCTTGTTGCGCTGCGGGTCGCTGCCGCTGCCGGCGAAATCGTCGAAGGCCTTGTCCGTTACGCGGATGATGTGGTCGCGGATAAAGGCCACGCCTTCCGCCGCGCCCTGCTCCGGGTGTTTCAGGCAGCACTCCCATTCCAGCACGGCCCAACCCTTGAAGTCATATTGGGCGAACTTGGAGAAGATGGCCTTGAAGTCCACCTGGCCGTCGCCCAGCGAACGGAAACGGCCGGCGCGGTCCACCCACGGCTGATAGCCGGAGTACACGCCCTGCCTTGCGTCGGGACGGAATTCCGCATCCTTCACGTGCATGACCTTGATGCGATCGTGGTAGCGGTCGATGAAGCCCAGGTAATCCAGCTGCTGCAGCAGGAAGTGCGAGGGATCATAGGCAATGTTCAGGCGCGGATGATGATTCACCCGTTCCAGCAGCATCTCGAAGGTAGCGCCGTCGAACAGGTCTTCGCCAGGATGCAGCTCGAAAGCCAGGTCCACACCTGCCTCGTCGTAGGCGTCCAGGATCGGCAGCCAGCGGCGCGCCAGTTCATCGAAGGCGGTTTCGATCAGCCCCGCGGGACGCTGCGGCCAAGGGTAGACGAAAGGCCAGGCCAGCGATCCGGGGAAGCTTATCGAAGCGTTCAGCCCCAGGTTGGCGGACGCCTTTGCCGCCTGCAGCATCTGCTGCACCGCCCATTGCTGGCGCTCCTGCGGCTTGCCGCGCACTTCCGGCGGTGCGAAACCGTCGAACGCCTCGTCGTACGCAGGATGCACCGCCACCAGCTGTCCCTGCAGATGGGTGCTCAGTTCCGTGATCTCGACGCCGTTTTCGCGCGCAATGCCGGCCACCTCGTCGCAGTATGCCTTGCTTTCAGCGGCCAGCGCCAGGTTGAACAGGCGGGCATCGTTCGACGGCACCTGCACGCCGCGGTATCCCAGCGAGCCTGCCCAGCGCGTGATATCCGCCCAGCTGTTGAACGGAGCCTGGTCGCCGGCGAACTGCGCCAGGAAGATGGCTGGTCCCTTGATCGTCGTCGTCATGGCAGGCCTCAGCTGGCGATCGTGGCGTTGATGGTGCAGCTGGTC
>DASWYX010000360.1:0-8110 GCA_036404755.1 Pseudoduganella sp. | reverse complement strand
GTACGTTCCGATATATTACTCACCCGTTCGCCACTCGCCGCCAGGCCGAAGCCCGCGCTGCCGTTCGACTTGCATGTGTAAAGCATGCCGCCAGCGTTCAATCTGAGCCAGGATCAAACTCTTCAGTTCAATCTCTGTTTTTGCCGATTGCTCGGCAGGTCGCCCACTCAAAATACTGACGAAATCTCATAAGAGATTTACGTTTAATTTTGTGCGAGCATTTGCTAATAATTTGAGCATCGCGCCATTCGGCACATTGCACATCGTCAAACGCCCACACTTATCGACTGTTAATTTTTAAAGATCCTGCTTGTCTGACGAAGCGTTTTGTTCGTCAGCAGAGAAGTGAGATTATGCAGCGTTTCGCAGTATCCGTCAACCCCTCTACTCGCTTCACTCAGCTGCCGTAGCAGCGTTGCGAGGGACAGAACTATAGCTAATGGACGGCATCTTGGCAAGTACTTTTGTGTTGAGCTGGTAGACAACGAACACGACAGCGCAAGCAACCCAGCACGACCACAGTGTGTGCGTCAGGAAGTGCGCGCCGCGCAGCTGCTGCACCCAGCCGACGCCAAAGCCAACCGCCAGCATAGCCGCGCCGACCGCCAGCGCCTTGCGCGGCGCCTTCGGCCACCAGAAGGCGGACAGTGCAATCAGCCACAAAGTGCTCGACGCGTGCCCGCCCGGCAGGCAATGCCCCGCCGACACTCCACCCGGCATCATCTCCAGCAGCCTGATATAGGGGGCGTCGCCGCCATAGCGCTGCAAATCCCATGGGCAGTGCGAGCTGCTGGCGCGCTTCAGCAGGCTGGTCACCAGCGGCACGAACACCGCGGACATGCCCAGCACGCGCACGCCAATGCGGCGCGACCGATCCCAGCCCTTGAATGGACGCCAGCTGTCATACAGCGCCAGCAACACCGCGCCAACCGCCGCCACCGTCATGATCTTCTTCAGGATTTCGTGATTCAGCTGCTCCGCAAACCACGCATGCTGCAGGGGAAAAGTCTGCCGCACCTGGTCGAAGGCCGCATCCGCGAGCCGCAGGTCGAGATTCGTGCTTTGGCCTATCCATAGAATGAACAGCGCCGACATACTCAGAGCCACCGCAGCCAGCGTGGCCGCGCTCACGCCTTGCTTATACACCGTGGATGCATGCATGGAAGAGGTCCAGTTTGGGGTTGTAAACAGCCGTGTTCACGTCAAGCATCCCCAGCGTGGAGTGGAAGACGTTATCGTGGGAGAACTCCTGGCCCCGGCGAGCAGCCAGGCAGGAACGGTCGATCTGGAAGCGGCCGCCGAAACCGTCCGACAGCCACAGCATCATCGGCACCTTGCGCTGCTCTTCCGGCGAGAACATATAAGGTGCGCCGTGCAGGTACATATTCTTCTCGCCCAGCGATTCGCCATGGTCGGAGAAGTAGAGCATGGACGTATCCACGCCGTCCTCGGCGGTAGACTTGCGCAGCAGGTCGATGGTGCGGCTCAGGAAGTAATCCGTATACAGGATGGTGTTGTCATAAGCGGCGACGATGGATTCGCGCGAGCACTTTTCCAGCTCATTGGTCTGGCACACGGGCCCGAATTTGTTGAACTCGGCGGGATAGCGGCGCCAGTAGGCCGGGCCGTGGCTGCCCTTCTGATGCAGCACGATGACCAGGTCCTTCTTGGCATTACGAATGATTTCGGGCAGCCCCTCCAGCAAATGCTCGTCAAAGCACTCTTCGGCGTTGCACAGCTTGTTGCCGGCGACCGGCTGGGACATGTCCTCGAAGCGCACGCGATCGCAGGCGCCCTTGCAGCCCGAATTATTATCGCGCCACAGCACGTCGAAGCCGGCGTGGCTCAGCACATCCAGCAGACCTTCCTGCGCACGCGCCTTCGACTCGGAATAATTTTCACGTTCCATGCCGGAGAACACGCAAGGAACGGACACCGCCGTGGCCGTACCGCAGGCGCTCACATCGGTGAAATTGATCAGGCCATCCTCTTTCGAAAGATAAGGATTGGTGTTCCGCGCATAGCCGTTCAGCGAGAAATTCATCGCGCGCGCCGTCTCGCCGACGATGATGATGGTGACGGTGCGCTTGTTATTGCCGGCCGCGGCTGCGGCAGCCCAGCGGCGGCCCTTGCTGGCGTCCGTGCCCAGCGGCGCGATCGTGGTCGGCGTCGCCCAGCGGTGCTTCAGGTAGCTGCTGGTGGCCTGGAAGACGTTGGTCGGGGTCAGCAGCAGGCGCATTTCGCGATGTTCACGCACGGCCGGCGCCAGCGTCTTGAACAGCAGCAACAGCACGCCCACCATCACGACTACGGAGCCGGCAATCGTGCCCAGCTTGATCAGCAGGTCGCGGCGTGGCGTAGGAAAGCGCAGCGGCAGATACCAGACCACGAGCGACGGCAGCACGCCCAGCAGCAGGACAGTCTGAATCAGATGCCAGCTCAGCAGCTCGTTCGCCTCGCGCACATCGGTCTCGACCACGTTCTGCACCATGGAGGCGTCGATGACGACCCCATACTTGTTCATGAAGTAACTGGAAGCGGAGGTGAGCAGGAACAGGAAGATCAACACCGGCTTGATCAGCGGGCGGAAGTTCACCAGCGTGAGGAAGAGATTGAATACCAGGACCAGCACCAGGAATACGCCCAGATACAGCGGCACATTGCCGAACTGGGCTCCACCGGTGGCGCTCACAAAGCTCTTCCAGAAGCTGGAGTTGTACATCAGCACGAGGAAAGCGGAGGCGGCCACGGTCAACAGCGGCGCCTGGACAGGAGGTAAGGATTTCAACTTCACAAAGACTCCCGGCAATTAGCCACAAAAGATAACGGGAGGCAAGTGAAGTGGCCGTGAAGACGGCGTTAAATTTGCGTTAAATCAAGGAAAGTTCAGTTCGCAGCGTGTGCCGCCGCCCTCTCGTGGCACAACCGTTAAGGTTGCCCCGAGGTAATTGCAGATCCGCTGGACCAGGCTCAATCCCAGGCCGGAGCCCGTTGACCCGGTTTCACCTCCCGGGACGGGGTCGCCGCGCAGCCGGGCAAACGCCGAGGCCGGGATGCCCGGACCGGTGTCCTCGACGATGATGCGATGGGGTTCCAGGCGCACTTCCACCAGGCCCATTGCCGTGTACTGGCAGGCGTTGCGCACCAGATTGCCCACCGCAGCCACGATCAGTTCGCGCGGGCCGGCCACTTGAAAGTCCTCTCCGCCGCCAAAGCGCAGGGTGATCGGACGATTATTGACCAGTGGCTGATAGCGCGCGACTTCGGTCTGCGCCACGTGGGCCGCCGACAGCTTGTCCCACTCCAGCACTTCCGGCGAGCGGGCCAGGCGCAGCAGCACGGCCGTGACTTCGCTTGCTTCACGCGCGGCGCGGTAAATGCGCTCGGACGGTGCATGCAGCGCCGGGTCCCCCTTGGTACGCTCCATCAGCACTTCGGCGGCGCCGCTGATCACGGTCAGCGGCGTGCGCAGTTCATGGCTTACGTCACCGGTGAAGAACCGCTCGCGGTCCAGGAAGCGCGTCAGCTCGGAGGTATGACTGGCGAAGCTGCGGGCCAGCAGGCCCAGTTCATCCTTGCGTTCCTGGTGCGGCAAATCCTCCTTGCGCTGCTCGACCGCCTGCGCCAGTTCGACCATCGGCGTGACAAAGCGGTTAGCGAGGAAGCGGCCCAGCACCACCGAACAGCCGATGAAGGCCAACAGCACGGCCAGAAACATCGAGTACACGACCTCCTCGATATGCTCATACTCCGTACTGTGGTCGATCACCACGAAATCGCCGATGGCGTCCCTCCCCGCCAGCACTTGCAAATAGATGCCGTCCACTACCCTCCCGTGCACGCCGGGAGAGAGGCCTCGCAGCGATAGCGGAATATCGTTGCCATGATGGAAGCTGACGCCCGATGGCATTTCCACCGGCAGATGGCCGGCAAAGCGCGGCGAGGCCCACTTGGCGATTTCCTCCAGCCGGTCGTCAACCAGCCGGTCCTCGATGCCTTCGACGGCGACCATCGCCACGACCGCGAACACGACGGACACCACGATCGCAAACGTCATATAGGCGGCGATGATGCGCCGCCGCAGCGAGTCGACCTTATTCATCCGCTTCGCTCACCAGTTTGTAGCCGATGCCCGGAATGGTGCGCAGCATCGCGAAGGGATGGGGCTTGTCCAGCGCCTGGCGCAGCGCGTGGATATGGGTGCGCAGAGCATCGCTGTCAGGGCGGTCCTCGCCCCACAATTCCTGCTCCAACGCCTCGCGCGTGACCACATTGGGCGCCTCTTTCATCAGCATGCGCAGGATGGTGAAGCCGGTGCGGGTCAGCGCCAGCGGACGTCCGGCGCGGCGCGCCTCGAAATTGGCGGTATCGAAAGTCAGCTCGCCCACCGTCAGCATGGGACTGGCCTTTTGCGCACCGCGGGCGCGCCGGACCAGGGCGCGCAGCCGAACTTCCAGTTCGACCAGCGAGAAAGGCTTGACGAGATAATCATCGGCCCCGCTGTCGAAGCCTGCCACCTTGTCTTCCAGCGTGTCGCGCGCGGTCAGCATCAGCACCGGGGTGGACTTGCCCAGTTCCCCGCGAAGCTTCTGGCACAGCTCCAGGCCATTCAGGCCGGGCAGCATCACGTCCAGCACGACCGCGTCGTAATCGTTTTGCGCAGCCAGTCCCAGTCCGCCGTAGCCGTTGGCCGCGGAATCGAGCACGTAACCTTTCGGCTCGAGGAAGCCGTACAGGTTGGCGACAATGTCCGGATTGTCTTCAATGATGAGAATGCGCATGCGGGCATTATAATTCTCTGATGACTATCCCACACATCACCTCCATTTCTAACGAAACGCTCGCGGAACAGCTGGACCGCGCCATCAACAACAAGACCAAGCCGCTGGGCAGCCTGGGCGCGCTGGAGTCGCTGGCCAAGCAGATCGGCATGATCCAGCAGACCACGTCGCCCGAACTGCGCGAGCCCGCCATTCTCGTCTTCGCCGGCGACCACGGCGTGGTAGCCGAGGGTGTATCCGCCTTTCCGCAGGATGTGACCTGGCAGATGGTCGAGAACTTCCTGGCCGGCGGCGCCGCCATCAATGTGTTCGCGCGCCAGAACGGCTGCTCCCTGCGCGTGGTGGACGCGGGCGTGAACCACGACTTCGGGCCGCGCGAAGGGCTGGTGAACCGCAAGATCGCTCCGGGCACGCGCAATTTCGCGCAGGAGAAGGCCATGTCCGCCCAGGAGTGCATGGAAGCGATCGAAGCCGGCATGGAGCTGGTTGAAGCGCTACCGGGCAATGTGCTGGGCTTTGGCGAAATGGGCATCGGCAACACGACTGCCGCGGCGGCCCTGATGCACAAGCTGACCGGCATTCCGGTGGCCGACTGCGTGGGCGCAGGCACGGGCCTGGACGCAGAGGGCGTGCTGCGCAAGCAGCGCGTTATCGAAGCGGCCGTCCAGCTGCATGACGTCAACGGCGGCCTGCCGGTGCTGTCCGCGTTCGGCGGCTTTGAAATCGCCATGATGGCAGGCGCCATGCTGAAGGCGGCCGAGCGCCGCATGGTGCTGGTGATCGATGGTTTCATCGTTACCAGCGCCTTGCTGGTCGCAGCCCGCATCAAGCCGGAAGTGCTGGACTACTGCGTGTTCTCGCACTGCTCGGACGAGAGTGGCCACAAGCGCATGCTGGAGAACCTGGGTGCACGTCCCCTGCTGAACCTGGGCCTGCGCCTGGGCGAAGGCACGGGCAGCGCGCTCGCCATGCCGCTGCTGCAGGCGGCCGTGAACTTCCTGAACCAGATGGCGACCTTCGAGTCCGCCCAGGTCAGCGAAAAGTCCGCCTGATTGCATGCAGCAGGTCCGCCTCTTCTTCATCGCGCTGCAATTCTTCACGCGGCTGCCGATCCCGCGCTGGGTCGGCTTCGAGGCGGCCTGGCTGCACCATGCCTCCCGCTACTTCCCGCTGGTCGGCCTGGTGGTCGCGGCGATTGCCGCAGGCGTGTACGCACTGGCGGCGCTCGTGTTGCCGCCCGCGGTTGCCGTCCTGCTTTCCACGGCGGCCGGCATCTACGCCACCGGCGCCTTCCATGAAGACGGCTTTGCCGATATGTGCGACGGCTTTGGCGGCGGCCATACGCGCGAGCGCGTACTGGAGATCATGAAGGACTCGCGCATTGGCGCTTACGGTGCGATCGGCATCCTGCTCCTTCTGGCAACCAAGATCGCGACCCTGTCTGCGCTGCCTTACACCGGCGTGCTGGCAGCGCTGTTCATCGCCCATCCGGCCTCCCGCCTGATGGCAACGGCGCTGATCTGGCGCATGGACTACGCCCGCGCGGAAGGCAAGGCCAAGCCGATGGCGCAGGAAATGCGCAGCGGCGAATTCCTCATCGCGGCCTGCACCGCTGCGCTGCCGGTATTGATTGTCGCGGCACGCGGCTGGCTCGCACCTACCGCGCTGGCCTGCGGCCTGCTTGGCATGATGCTGGCCGCCGCCTGGCTGGCACGCAAATGCGCGCAGCGCCTGGGCGGCTACACGGGCGACTGCCTGGGCGCCCTGCAGCAGCTGACGGAAGCGGTTTTCTATCTCGGCGTACTGGCTGCGTGGAACTGATCCTCGTCCGCCATCCGGCGCCGACTGCCGCGCCGGCAATTTGCTACGGCAGCAGCGACCTGCCGGCAGATCCCGCCGCGCTGGCCGCATGTGTCGCGGAAGTTCACGCTACACTGCTGCCAGAGCTGCTGCGCACGGCGCCCATCTACACCAGCCCACTGCAGCGCTGCCTGGCGCTCGCGGCGCAGCTCGCGGCCGCACCCGGTCGCAGCGCCGCCGCCATACCGGACGCCCGCCTCGCCGAACTGCATTTCGGCGCCTGGGAACTGCGCGCCTGGGACGACGTCCCCCGCGCCGAAGTCGATGCCTGGGCAGCCGACCTGCTGAATTACCGCCCAGGCGGCGGCGAATCCGTACTCGATGCGGCACGCCGCGTGCAAGCCTTCCTGCAAGCGGTCGATGGCAATGCCATCGTGGTCTGCCACGCCGGAACGATCCGCCTGCTGCAGGCGCTTGCCGGCGGCGCCCCGTTGCACGAAGCGGCGCTGCAAGCGGCGGCAAAACCCCATGCCATCGCCTACGGCAGCATCCACCGGGTTATAATTGAATAGTTTTGGTGCCCGCGTTCGAGTCCTCGAACGCAGTTAAACGGGAAACACGGCGCCGTCCATGACGGTCAACGTGTGCTGCCCCCGCAACGGTAAGCATGTGCCGCTTCACAAACCGGCAGCTGTCTCCTCCGCCACTGTGCGCAAGCATGGGAAGGCAAGACAGCCAGGCATGCCAGCCCGGATACCGGCCAAATCAGGTGGAAGCGCATTGCGCTTTCTTGTGATTCCAGTCTACGGGGACGTGGGCTGGTTGCTCAATATCGAAAACTTGTCATGACCTCTCCCGTCACCCGGCAAGCGGCCCTCGCGTCGTTCGCCCTGGCTATTGCTGCGCCCTGCGTGCAAGCCCAAAGCATTGCCCTGAACTCGGTCATCGTGACCGCCACCCGTACTCCACAAGCGGCGCGCAATGTCGTCGCCGACACGCTGACCATCGGCGCGGAAGAAATCGCCAACGCCGGCGCCGGCTCCATCACGGAACTGCTGCAACGCCAGCGCGGCATTGAAGTCACCCGCAACGGCGGTCCCGGCACCAACTCCGGCGTGCTGGTTCGCGGCGCCAACGGCAACCAGGTCATCGTGCTGGTGGACGGCGTGCGCATCGGCTCCGCCACCAGCGGCGCCGCCGCCTGGAATGCGATTCCATTGGAAGCCATCGATCACATTGAAGTCGTCTACGGCCCCCTCAGCACACTGTATGGCGCGGACGCCATCGGTGGCGTGATCCAGATCTTCACGAAAAAAGGCCAGGGCGCGCCCAGCCTGAGCGCTTCGGTCGGCGGCGGCACGGACAACACGCGCGCCTACCAGGCCGCCGTATCCGGCAGCAGCGGCGCCGTGAGCTATGCGCTGAGCGCTGCGAAAGAACGCTCGGACGGCTTCTCGGCCACCAAGCCAGGCAACAGCTCCTACAACCCGGACGACGATGGCTACAAGCGCGAAAACGCCGCCGGCCAG
>DASWYX010000359.1:0-2700 GCA_036404755.1 Pseudoduganella sp. | reverse complement strand
GGCAGTCAATGCTTTCGTCGACCGCTGGCACGACGATGCGGCCAACACCCGTCCCGATTACTGGGACAAGTTCGCGCCGCAAGGCGTGTTCATTGGCACGGACAAGTCCGAAGTGTGGACCCGCGACCAGTTCAAGGCCTGGGCCAAGCGCTTCTGGGACCGCAAGAAGGCCTGGAACTTCACGGCGCAGAAGCGCAACGTCTACTTTTCACCGGACAAGCAGTATGTGTGGTTCGACGAGCAGCTGAATACCCAGATGGGCACCTGCCAGGCCAGCGGGGTGCTGCGCAATACGCCGGAGGGGTTCAGGATCGAGCACTATCAGCTGTCGCTGGCAGTGCCGAATCCGCTGATGGATGGCTTCAGCAAGGCGATTGCTGAGCATGAGAGGAAGGCGCCCTAAAACCGAAGGGCTGGGTCAGACCCAAGGGTCTGACCCTTGGGACTCGGCGTCCCCGTCTGACCCAATTTTAGGTTAAACGTTGAACAGGAAGTTCAACACATCACCATCCTTGACCACATATTCCTTGCCTTCAGCGCGCATCTTGCCCGCTTCCTTGGCGCCGGTTTCACCTTTGTACTGGATGTAGTCGTCGTAAGAGATGGTCTGGGCGCGGATGAAGCCGCGTTCGAAGTCGGTGTGGATCACGCCGGCCGCTTGCGGGGCGGTGTCGCCGATATGGATGGTCCAGGCGCGAACTTCCTTCACGCCGGCGGTGAAGTAGGTTTGCAGGCCCAGCAGCTTGTAGCCGGCGCGGATCAGGCGGTTCAGGCCTGGCTCGTCCATGCCCATATCGGCCAGGAAGGCGCCCTTGTCGGCGTCATCCAGGTCGGCGATTTCCGCTTCGATGGCGGCGCAGATGGCGACGATCGGGGCGTTCTGCGACTCCGCGTACTTGGTCAGCTGGTCCAGCAGCGGGTTGTTGGTGAAGCCGCTGTCTGACACGTTGGCCACATACATGGCCGGCTTGGCGGTGATCAGGCACAGCGGCTTGATCAGGGCCATTTTTTCTTCATCCAGGCCGAGCGCGCGCACCGGCTTGGCTTCGTTCAGGTGCGGCACCAGGGTTTCCAGCACGGCGACCAGCTTAGCGGATTCCTTGTCGCCGGAGCGGGCTTTCTTCTGCTCACGGGCGATGGTTTTTTCCACGGTGGACAGGTCGGCCAGGCACAGTTCGGTCTGGATCACTTCGATATCGTCCAGCGGGCTGACCTTGCCGGCCACGTGCACCACGTTGTCGTCTTCGAAGCAGCGCACCACGTTGACGATGGCGTCGGTTTCGCGGATGTGGGACAGGAACTGGTTGCCCAGGCCCTCGCCTTTCGACGCGCCGGCGACCAGGCCGGCGATGTCGACGAATTCCACGATGGCGTTGACCATGCGCTCCGGCTTGACGATTTCCGCCAGCTTGTCCATGCGCGGGTCAGGCACTTCGACCACGCCCACGTTTGGCTCGATCGTGCAGAACGGGTAGTTCTCGGCCGCAATACCAGCCTTGGTCAGTGCATTGAAGAGGGTGGACTTGCCGACGTTAGGCAGGCCGACGATGCCGCATTTGAGACTCATGGAAAACCTTTTAATATATGTTCTGCTACGGCGATCGCCGCAAAATAAACCGAGATTGTACCCCAGAACATGTCCAGAACCGCCCATTTCCGCCTGCTGGCCCAGTACAACGACTGGATGAACCACAAGCTGTACGAGGCCGCCGCGAGCCTGCCGGAGCAGGAGCGGCAGGCCGAACGCGGGGCCTTTTTCGGCTCGCTGCACATGACCTTGCAGCACATTGCCGTGGCGGACGTGATCTGGCTGCGCCGCTTCGGCGCCCATCCGCATTTCGCCTCCGTGCTGGCGGAGGTGATGGCCTTGCCGCAGCCGACCGATGCACGGGGCGAGCCGATGAGCTGGGAGGCGCTGCGGGTGCGGCGCGCCTGGCTGGACCGCCAGATCATGCACTGGACCTGTGCGCTGTCCGAGTCGGATCTCGACCTGGTGATCCATTACAAGAGCCTGGCCGGTGTGCCGGGCAGCCGCTGTCTTGGCGGACTGGTCACGCATTTCTTCAACCATCAGACCCATCATCGCGGACAGGCGACCACGCTGCTGTTCCAGCAGGGTATTGACGTGGGCGTGACCGATCTGGTGGCGCTGATTCCGGAACACGGGACCTGATACGGATCATATTCCGATACTTTTAGCCTCTTCGGCCGATACGGGTATCGCCGGGCTTGTGCTATCGTCAGCCCTTGCAAATAATGCACTGCGACCAATTTCTCGGGGGCGTTCATGGATTTGCTTTGGTTCTTGCTGTTCATCGTCATCGGACGATGGGCGTGGACGGCGCGGCGTGATGCGCGCAACGCCGCCGCTTTGATCGAGCGCTTGCAGCGCGATCTGCGGTTGCTTGAGAGTTCTGTTGAACGGTTGGGGGCGGGCATGGGTGCGCAGCAGCCGCCTGCCTCTGCTTCTGCCTCTGCCTCTGCATCCGCCGACACCAGCTCCAGCGCTGACACTGCGCGTCCAGTTCGGCCGGCAGAAAGCGAGTCGCTCTCTGCGCGTTCACATGGTGCGTCCGACGCCCAGCCAGCGCCGCCTGGGGCCATGCCCGTTGGGGCGCCGCCTGCGAGCGCGGCTGGGCAGCATGACACGTCCGCCGCGGCACAAACGGCCCCTGGCGACGCAGCGACCGCTGCGGGCGC
>DASWYX010000358.1:0-2718 GCA_036404755.1 Pseudoduganella sp. | reverse complement strand
CCGGTGGACGCCGCCGTGGCGGACGTGTTGGCGACCTTGCTGGTATCGGTTGCCGTGATGCGCACACGCTCCAGGTCCAGGCCCAGCTCGTGCGCCACGCATTGCATCACCTTGGTGTTGATGCCCTGCCCCATTTCCGTGCCGCCGTGGTTGACCAGCACGGAGCCGTCCACATACACATGCACCAGCGCGCCCGCCTGGTTCAGGTGAGTGACGTTGAAGGCGATGCCGAACTTCACGGGCGTCAGAGCCAGGCCGCGCTTCAGCACAGGGCTGCTCGCGTTGAAGGCAGCAACGGCCGCACGACGGGCGCGGTACTCGCTGCTCTCTTCCAGCTCGGCCACCAGCTCATGGATCACGTTGTCCACGATCACCTGGCCATAAGGCGCCACGTTGCGGTCTTCCTTGCCATAGAAATTCAGGCGGCGGATATCCAGCGGATCGCGCCCCAGGTTGCGCGCAATTTCGTCGATCACATATTCGATCGCGATGGCGCCCTGCGGACCGCCGAAGCCGCGGAAGGCCGTATTCGACTGGGTATTGGTCTTGCCGCAGGCAGCGCGGATATCGACGTCGGACAGGTAGTAGGTATTATCGAAGTGGCAGACGGCTCGCGTGGCGACAGGGCCGGACAAATCCGCCGAGAAGCCCGCGCGCGAAGTCATGTCGACCTTTGCCGCCACGATGCGGCCATCGTCGTCATAGCCCACCTCGTACTCGTAATAAAAACAGTGTCGCTTGCCGGTGACCATCATGTCGTCATCGCGGTCGGCGCGCAGCTTGACCGGGCGGCCCAGGCGCGAAGCGGCGATCGCCGCCGCAGCAGCCCACAGCGCGGATTGCGATTCCTTGCCGCCGAAGCCCCCGCCCATGCGGCGGCATTCGACCTGCACATGGTGCGAGTGCAGGCCCAGCGCATGCGCGACCACATGCTGCATTTCGCTCGGATGCTGGGTCGAGCACTGCACCAGCATACCCTTTTTTTCCTTCGGGACCGCATAGGCGATCTGGCCTTCGAGGTAGAACTGTTCCTGGCCGCCGACATAGAGCTGGCCCTGGACCTTGTGCGGTGCGCGCTCGAAAGCGGCGGCGCAGTCGCCGCGCGCCAGGTGCATCGGCGGCAGCACGTAGGACTGGGCGGCCTTGGCCTGCTGCGGCGTCAGGATCGCCGGCAAATCTTCGTATTCGACCTTGCCGCGCTTTGCTGCGCGGCGGGCGTTCGTGTGCGTGTCCGCCACCACGATGAAAATCGGCTGGCCCACGTAGAACACTTCGCCATCGGCCAGGATGGGGTCATCGTGGATGATGGGGCCGCAGTCGTTCAGGCCAGGGATATCGGCCACCGTATAGACGGCTTTCACGCCCGGCATGGCGCGCACGGCGTCCAGGTCCAGCGACAGAATGCGCGCGTGCGCTTTGGACGAAAGGCCCAGCGCCGCATGCAAGGTGCCCTGCACTTCCGGGATATCGTCGGTGTAGGCCGCCTGGCCCAGCACATGCAGCTCGGCTGATTCGTGGGGGCGCGCAACGTGCACACCGGTCCAGCTGGCGGCCTTCAGTTCAGGAGTGACGGGGTGATTCATGATGCTTCCTTTCACGCGCTGAACGCGAACGCATTGACATCCTGCGGCGCCAGCGGCGCTTCGCTGCGCGTTTCGAGCCAGAAGCGGCGCAGCAGGTTTTGCGCCGTCTTCATGCGGTACTCGCTGCTGGCGCGCATATCGGTCAGCGGGTCGTAATCCTGCGCCAGCATGGCCATCGCTTCGCGCATGGCGGCTTCGCTCCACGGGCGGCCCTGCAGCAGGGCTTCCGTGCGCGCGGCGCGTTTCGGCGTGGCAGCCATGCCGCCGAACGCGATGCGCGCCTCGGCGATGACGCCATCCTCCACGCGGAAGGCAAAGGCGGCGCAGACGGCGGAGATATCCTGGTCGAAGCGCTTCGCCAGCTTGTAGGTGCGGAACTGTACGTCCGCGCGCGGCAGCGGTACACGCACCGCCTGCACGAATTCGTCCGGCTGCAAATCCTTCTTCATGTAATCGAGATAGAAGGCCTCCAGCGGCAGCACGCGTTCGCCTGCGGCGCCACACAGCACGATTTCAGCGCCCAGCGCGATCAGCCATGGCATCGAATCGCCGATCGGCGAACCGTTGGCGACATTGCCGCCCAGGGTGCCGGCATTCCGGATCGGCAGCGAAGCAAAGCGCTGGCGCATCTCGCCCAGTTCGGATGGATAGTGGCGGCACAACGCGCCGTACGCATCTTCCAGCGACACGCCCGCGCCGATTTCCAGCTTGCCGTCGATTTCCCGCAGCGTTTTCAGCGCATCGACATGACCGAGGTAGATGATGTCGTCCAGCTCGCGCATCTGCTTGGTGATCCACAGGCCCACGTCGGTGGAGCCGGCGAGCAGCACGGCGTTGGGATTGGCCGCGCGCAGCTGGATCAGTTCATCCAGGGTGCGCGGCGCAAGGAAGGTCTGGCCGTGCGCCGAGTAGACAGCCAACTGTCCGCGCTTCAGTGACGCCAGTTGTTCGGTCAGGCGGGCGCGGTCGAATTCCACTTTCGGCAGTTCGACCATGCGCTGGGCCGCGTCGATGATGGGGCGGTAGCCGGTGCAGCGGCACAGATTGCCGGACAGGCAGTCGTCGATTTCCTTGCGCTCCGGCCGCCTGCCTTCCTGCTTCAGATACATGCCCCACAGCGACATCGCAAAGCCCG
>DASWYX010000357.1:0-4624 GCA_036404755.1 Pseudoduganella sp. | reverse complement strand
CGGCGCGCCGCCTCTTCCAGCTGGATGCCGGTCAGGTCCAGCGCCGGCAACTCATTCTGCACGTGCTTCACGTCGCGGTGCATCTTGGGCGGTTTGCCCAGCAGGACTTCCATCGGCATGTCGACCGGGTTGTTGCCCATTTCCTGGTCGATCACCTTCAGCTGGCGTTCTTCGGTCGCCACGCCGACCACGGCGAACGGGCAGCGCTCACGCTCGCACAGGGCCTGGAACTTCGGCAGGTCGGCCGGCGCGATCGCCAGCACATAGCGTTCCTGCGATTCGTTGGACCAGATCTCTTTCGGGGCCAGGCCGGATTCCTCCAGCGGCACCTTGCGCAGGTCGAAGATCGCGCCGCGCCTGGCGTCGTTGGTAATTTCAGGGAAGGCGTTGGACAGGCCGCCCGCGCCCACGTCGTGAATCGAGATGATCGGATTGGCGTCGCCCATCTGCCAGCAGCCGTTGATCACCTCCTGGGCACGGCGTTCCATTTCCGGATTGCCGCGCTGGACGGAGTCGAAGTCCAGGTCCGCCGTATTGGTGCCGGTCGCCATCGAAGAAGCGGCCGAGCCGCCCATGCCGATGCGCATGCCGGGGCCGCCCAGCTGGATCAGCAGGCTGCCCACGGGAATGTCGTTCTTGTGGGTATGGGATGCCGAGATATTGCCGATGCCGCCCGCGATCATGATCGGCTTGTGATAGCCGAACACGGTGTCGTTCGCGCCGGCGAACTGCTGGCCGATATTCTGTTCGTAGGTACGGAAATAGCCGCCCAGGACCGGGCGCCCGAATTCGTTCGAGAACGCGGCGCCGCCCAAGGGGCCTTCAATCATGATCTGCAGCGGCGAAGCGATGCGCTCCGGCTTGCCGTAGACCCGCGATTCATCGCGCTTGCCGGCCGGCGCCGTCACATTGGCCGCGTTTTCCCATGGCTGCACGGCGCCCGGAATCATCAGGTTGGACACGGTGAAGCCGGTCAGGCCCGCCTTCGGCTTGGCGCCGCGGCCGGTCGCGCCTTCGTCGCGAATCTCGCCGCCGGCGCCGGTCGAGGCGCCAGGGAACGGAGAAATCGCGGTCGGGTGGTTGTGGGTTTCCACCTTCATCAGCGTGTGCACCAGTTCCGTGGACGGTGCGTATTCGTGGTTGTCACCGCGCGGATAGAAGCGCGTGACTTCGGCGCCTTCGATGATCGAGGAGTTGTCCGAGTAGGCAACCACCGTGCCGCGCGGATGCTTCTCGTGCGTGTTCTTGATCATCTTGAACAGCGAGCGCTCCTGCGCGCTGCCGTCGATGGTCCAGTCGGCGTTGAAAATCTTGTGACGGCAGTGTTCCGAGTTCGCCTGGGCGAACATCATCAGTTCCACGTCGGTCGGATTGCGCTGGGCGGCGGTGAAAGCGTCCAGCAGGTAGTCGATTTCATCGTCGGACATTGCCAGGCCGAGGTCCGTATTCGCCTTTTCCAGCGCATGACGGCCGGCGCCCAGGACGTCGATGAATTCCAGTCCCTTCGCTTCCAGGCTGCTGAACAGTCCAGCCGCCTGGTCCGGGTGGCGCAGGACCGATTCGGTCATGCGGTCATGCAGCAGGGCCGCCACGGCTTGCGCCTCTTCCGGCGCAAGCTTCTTGGCTGCCCCCAGGCCGGTGCCCAGGATGCCGCCCTTCAGGTTGACGCGATACGCCACGCCGCGCTCGACGCGGTGGATGTGGGCCATGCCGCAGTTGTGGACGATGTCCGTGGCTTTCGACGCCCAGGGGGAAATGGTGCCGAAACGCGGAATCACGATGAATTCCTCGACCACGCCCTCGGCGTGCTCCGGCAGCGCCGGCTCGCCATAGGTCAGCAGGCCGTTGAGGCGGTTCTTGTCGTCGGCGGAAAGCTCGGCAGCGGAGTCCACGAAGTGGATATAGCGCGCTTGCACGGAGCTGATCGACGGCAGAACGGCTTGCAGTTGGGTTAAAAGACGTTGGCTACGAAATGCGGACAGGGCGTTTGAACCCGGCAAAATCAACATGGTTGGGAGGCGGTAGATGCAGCGTAGCTGCGGATTAAAAGAATACTGGGCACGAGCTGAATGGTCTTGCGGAATTTCCTTTGCCGACATTATACCGGTTTCAGCCCCCTCTTCCCACCCCAAACCAATGGTGCTGGAGCAACATTTTGCGCCAAAAAGGCGTAAAAAGCCCATTTCGGGAGAGCCTTGGAGTATCCTCCTTCCCTATGACAGCCTCCCGCGACCACAATGCAAGCCTATAGCACCCTGTCGGTTCTGATCATCGATCCGAATCCGCACATGCGTGCGGGCCTGCATAACATGCTTTCGCAGCTCGATGTGCGTCAGGTCGAGCATGCCGTCAGCGCGGGCACCGCGATCCGCCACCTGGACAAGCGCAACTTCGACCTGATCCTGTGCGAATACGACCTGGGGACGGACGACGGCGGCCAGGATGGCCAACAGCTGCTGGAAGACCTGCGCCACCATAAGGTCATCCCGCAGTCGGCCATGTTCATCATGCTGACCACGGAAGGCGTGTACGGCAAGGTGGTCAGCGCCGCCGAACTGACACCCACGGACTACATCCTGACACCCTTTACGGTGGACGTGCTGTCCCAGCGCATCGCACGCGCCGTAGACCGCCGCAATGCCCTGCTCCCGGTGCACCAGATGCTGGAACAGGGACGCCTGCCGGAGGCCGTGCAAGCCAGCGAGCGCGCCGAAGCGAGCCACGCGCGCTATGCGACGGAATGCGCACGGCTGCGGGCCGAGGCCTGGTTCGCGCTGGGGCGAACACAGGAGGCGCGCGCCGTGTATGCCGGGCTGCTGGAGTCGCGCTCCCTCGGCTGGGCCCAGCTCGGCCTGGCGCGCTGCCAGTTTGCGGAGCGCGATTACGCGGCCACCCTGGAAACGCTGCAATCCCTGCTGGACGAGAATCCGAAGTTCATGGCCGCCTACGACCTGCTGGCGCGCACCCACGAGGCCATCGGCCAGCCGGAAGATGCGCGCAAGGCGCTGGAAGCGGCCGTGTCGATCTCGCCGCACATGGTGCGCCGCCTGCGGCACCTGGGCCAGGTAGCCTTCGATACCGGCGACATCGCCGCCGCCGAAAAAACCTTCAAGCAGGTCGTCGCCAGGGCCAAGTACTCGGAATTCCGCGATCCCGAGGATCATCTGAACCTGGTGCGCACCCTCGTGACCAGGGGCGATGCGGCCGCCGCAGCCGGTGTGCTGCGCGACCTGGAACGCTCGTCGCGCAGCGGTCCGGGCACCGACGCCTGCCGCGCCTACTCGGCCGCCCTGATCCAGTCCCTGAATGGCAACGGCCCAGCGGCAGCGGCTGAACTGGCGAATGCGGCCAAGGCGCTGGAGGCTGGCGCCGTCCTGTCGCGCGGCATGAAACTGAATGTTGTGAAGAGCTGCCTGGAAAATGGCCTGGACCAGCAAGCCATGCAAATGCTGGATGCGCTGACTGACGATGCGTCCAGCGGCATCAGCCACGCGGACGCCCAGGCCGTGTACGAAAAGGCCGGCCGCAGCGACCTGGCGCACAATGAAGGCGACAGCGTCGAACGGTATCTCGACGACCTGGTCAAGCAGGCCGCGCTGCGCAGCGGCCAGGGCGACCAGCGCGGCGCCGTGCAGGTGCTGAAGGCGGCCGTGAAACGGCGTCCGGAGAATCCGGGCCTGATGTCCGCCCTCGCCTCGGCCATGCTGCGCCTGATGGCGGACAGCGGCTGGGATGGTCCGCTGGCCGAACAGTGCGCCAGCCTGCTGGTACGCCTGCGCAAGGCCGATCCCCAGCACTCGATGCTGGCCGCGCTATCGTCCCAATATATCTCCCTGCGCACCAAGTCCAACCAAGCAAGCGCCATTTCGAGCGCGGAGTAAGCACGATGCCATTGACCAGCGACCTGTCCGTTCTCATTGTCGACCCGAATCCGGCGATGCGGGGCAATCTGCACAATATGCTCAGCCAGTCCTCGATCACGCGCATCGAGTATGCGGTGAGCGCCGGCACCGCCATCCGGCAGTTGAGCAACAAGCGCTTCGATATCATCCTTTGCGAATATGACCTGGGCAACGGCAGCGAAGACAGCGGCCAGGATGGCCAGCAACTGCTGGAAGACCTGCGCAACCACAAGCTGATCGACCGCTCGGCCATCTTCATCATGCTCACGTCCGAAGGCGTGCACAGTAAAGTCATCGGCGCTGCTGAACTGACGCCGTCCGACTACGTGCTGAAGCCCTTCACGGTCGACACACTGCTGCAGCGTATTACCCGCGCCGTCGATCACCGCGCCCTGTTCCTCCCGATTTACCAGCAGATTGCCCATGGCCAGTTGCGCGAAGCCGTGAAAGCGTGCCGCGAAGCGGAGATTGCCCACGCCCGCTATGCGACCGACTTCGCCCGCCTGCGCGCCGAGCTGCTGGTGGAGCTGGGTGAATTCTCCGAGGCCGAACATGTGTACCAGGGCGTGGTCGTCACCCGCCACTCCGGATGGGCCCAGCTGGGCCTCGCACGCTGCCAATACGCCCAGCAGCGCCACGACGAGGCACGCGATACGCTGGAGCGCCTGTTGGAAATGAATCCGCAGCAGATGGCGGCCTACGACCTGCTGGCCCGTACTTAC
>DASWYX010000356.1:0-13356 GCA_036404755.1 Pseudoduganella sp. | reverse complement strand
GCATGGAAGCGCAGAAGCAGGCCATGGAACAGGCGACGCGCGGCACCGGCGTGCAAGTCAGCCAGACCGGCGACAACCGCCTGAAGCTGGATATCCCGAGCGACATTTCCTTCGATACCAACCGCTCCGATATCAAGCCGGACTTCCGCCCCATCCTGGACCGCTTTGCCACCACGCTGAACGAGAATCCGGCCACCACGGTGACCATCGTCGGCCACACGGACAATACGGGCGGCGATGCCATCAACCAGCCGCTGTCGGTTGACCGCGCCGCCCATACGCGCGATTATCTGGCCTCGCGCGGCGTATCGCCAACGCGCGTCGTCGTGGAAGGCCGCGGTTCGCGTGAACCGATTGCTTCCAACGACGACAACACGGGCCGTGCCCGTAACCGACGCGTGGAAATCTTCGTGGCCGAACCGGCCCCGCCGCGCGGATAACAAGGAGAAATCATGAAACGCCATCTGTCCCTGCTGTGCGCCTGCCTGGCCACGGCTGCTTTGCCCGCCGTGGCCCAGACCACGCTGAAGCCGGGCCTGTGGGAGCTGTCCAACCGCATCGCCTCCGGCAGTTCGGAAACCATGGCCATGATGGCCGCAGCCCAGCAGCAGATGGCGAATCTGCCACCGGAACAGCGCAAGATGATCGAACAGAAGATGGCCCAGCACGGCGTATCGTCGATGAACCTGGGCGAAGGCGGCGGCGTCAAGCTGACCTATTGCCTGACCAAGGAAATGGCCGAGAAGCAGGAACTGCCTTCCGGCCAGCCGGGCCAGTGCAGCACGACGCGCACGCCCATCCCGGGCGGCCTGAACGTGACCTTCAACTGCACCAAGCCGCCTTCCAGCGGCTCCGGCCAGGTGATCTTCAACGGCAATACCGGCTACACGATGCGCATGAACGTGAACGGCCAGGGCAATAACAAGGCACAGCAGATGACGGTGGAAGGCACGGGCCGCTGGCTGGCCGCCGATTGCGGCGCCGCCGCGAAGGCAGCGCCCACCGAGCGCTAGAAAGCGTGGCGGAAGCCGATGTTGAGGGCGCTGTTGCCGCGCCCGCGTTCGCTGGCGTTGCCCACCGTATAGGGCGCGCCATTGCGGTTCTTGATGTGGGCGTAGGCCGCATACAAGGCGCTGCGGGGCGACAGCGCATAAGTCATGCCCAGCGCCAGCTGGGTCGCATCCATATTGGCCAGCGTGCGGTCATCCTTGCGGATATAGGACAGCATATACGTCGCGTTGCCGCTCGGCACTGACAGTCCCACCAGTACATCGTTGCTCTTCGGCGTTGGCGAAGACATTACCAGCACCCCATACGGATTGGCCGGATCCCACGGCGAGCTGCCAATGCCGCGGTTCATGCCGAAGGCGGCATACGCGGTGGCCTTGCCCAAACTCACATTGGCCGCCACCAGCGTATTGCGCGACGACAGGTCAACCGGCTGGGTCGACCCTGCCGCCTCCAGCGGATTGCTCTTCTTCTGGTGGGCAATGCGGATATTGAAGCGGCCATCGGCAAAGCCGACCGTGGCGCCATAGGCGCGGTTGCGCGACACGCTGAAGGCCGATTCGCCAAAGCTGTAGATGGCGCCGGCGCTCCAGCCGCGCATCGACGGCGTCTGGTACTTGACGGAATTATCGTAGCGCTTGGTGGTATAGCCCATCAGGTTGGTGGCGGCGCCCGCCAGCCCGGCGTGGAAGGGATCGGCAACGTCGGCCAGGGTTTCATACTGCAGGTTGTATTGCCGCCCCAGGGTGAGCACGCCCCAGCGGCCATCCAGCCCCACAAACGCCTGGCGTCCAAACAGCCGGCCTTCCTCGGAGCGGCCGGTATCGTTTTCCACGCCCGCCTCCAGGGTGAACACAGCTGCCGTGTCGCCACCCAGCTGCTCGCGGCCCTTGAACCCGATCCGCGAGCCCGATTCCACGCCGGGCGAGAGCTTGGTCCCGGGACAACCATCGCGGCAGCCCCGCTCGGCCACGACGCCGGCATCCACCACGCCATAAATCTGGACGGAGCTGGAGTTCTGGGCGTAAGCTGCCAATGGCAGCAGGCAAGCGAGCAAGGTGGCAGTGGTCTTCATGATCGTCCCTCAAGCTGCTGTCAGATTACGGTAAGTACGATGAGGTACTCTGTGCGGACACTCACAAAAAACACCTGAGGAGACTTCATGCAAGCGCAAAGCCTGTATGCCAGCAAGCGCACGTCCGCCGCCGAGGCGGTACGCCTGGTGCACGACGGCGACACCATCATTGTTCCCACCGGCGCCGCCGAGCCGCCGACGCTGTTGACGGAGCTGTCCGCCCAGCGGCACAGCTTCCAGGGCGTGAAGGTGTCGCAGATCCTGGCCATGAAGAAATACGATTATTTCGACTGCGACACGGCATCCCATGTGCGCCACGTGGCCCTGTTCTTCGGCGGCGCATCGCGCGGCTGCGGCCAGGGCGGCTGGGGCGACTTCATCCCGAATTACTTCTCTGAAATTCCCTCGATGATCGAGCGCGGCCTAATCCCGGCGGACGTGGTGTTCACGCTGGCGTCCGACATGGATGAGCATGGCTACTTCGCCCTTAGCCTGGGCGCCGACTACACGATGGCCGCCATCCAGAAAGCGCGCGCCGTCGTGCTCGAAGTCAACCGCAACGTGCCGTTCGCCCACGGCCAGTGCCACATCCATATTTCGCAGGTGACGGCCATCGTCGAAAGCGATGCGCCCGTGATCGAAGTGGGCTTGCCCAAGATCGGCCCGGTGCAGGAAGCGATCGGCCGCTATGTGGCCGAGATGATCGAAGACGGCTCGACCCTGCAGATCGGCTACGGCGGCATTCCCGATGCCGTGGTGCAGCAGCTGACGGACAAGCGCGACCTCGGCATTCACACGGAAATGATCGGTGACGGCATTCTCACGCTGGTGAAGGCCGGCGTGGTCACCAACCGCCGCAAGACTTTCCTGCCCGGAAAAATGGTGGCGACCTTCGCGCTGGGCTCGCAGAACCTGTACGACTTCATGCACCACAACCCGATGCTGGAAATGCACCCGGTGAACTTCACCAACGATCCCTATATCGCGGGCCAGAACGACAAACTCGTGGCCATCAACGCCAGCCTGCAGGTGGACTTGCTGGGCCAGTGCGGTTCGGAAAGCCTGGCTCACCTGCCCTATTCCGGCACCGGCGGACAGGTGGATTTCGTGCGCGCCGCCAACCGCTCGCGCGGCGGCAAAGCCTTCATCGTGCTGCCGTCGACGGCCAAGGAAGGCACGATCTCGCGCATCGTACCCTGTCTGACGCCGGGCACCCACGTCACCACCGGCAAGAACGACGTCAATTACGTGGTGACGGAATATGGCGTGGCCCAGCTGCGCGGCAAGTCCGCGCGCCAGCGGGCCGAAGCGCTGATTGCGATCGCCCATCCGGACTTCCGGGCCGAGCTGCGGCAGCAGGCATCGAAGCTGCTGCTGGCCTGAGCGCAATGTTCGCCAGCGTACAATCAAAACGCTGACGCAGGCATAGACTGAGCCGTGGAGGTGGTTTATGCGACACGGCAAGGCAAAGACATGGCTGGCAATGTTCCTGATGGGGTGGACGCTGTTCGCTTGTGCGTCCCTGCCCGAAGTCGACCCCAGCCAGGCGAAGGCGAGCGCCAAGCCGGTGCCCGTGGTGCAGGCCGCCGGCGGCAAGCTGCCGGCGCAAACCACGGAAGCCCTGCTGCAAAAGCGCTGGGCCAAATCCACGCTGGACCTGAAGTCGCAAGCCGCGCTCGAGGAGGCCGCCACCGGCGTGCCTCTGATCGCCGGCAACAAGGTGCAGTTGCTGTTCGACGGTCCCCAGACGCTGACCGAAATGGGCAAGGCCATCGCTGCAGCCAAGAACAATATCAATTTCGAGACCTATATCTTCGACCAGGACGAGCTGGGCGAAAAGTTCGCCGACCTGCTGATCCAGAAGCAGCGCGAAGGCGTGGTCGTCAACGTGATTGTCGATGCCGTGGGCACGATTGCCGTGCCGGACGAATTCTTCAAGCGTATGCGCGATGGCGGCGTGCAGGTGCTGGTGTACAACCCCGTCAATCCAGCCAAGACGCGCGGCAACGGGTGGAAGGTCAATAACCGCGATCACCGGAAAATGCTGATCGTCGACGGACGCGTGGGCTTTGCCGGCGGCATCAATATCAGCGATACCTATGCCAAGAGCTCGCCCTTCCGCTCCAAGGGGCGCGGCGGCTCGGGCTCCGGCGGCGGCGGCTCCAGCCCCCTCGGCTCCGGCGGCGGGAGCCTCGGCTCGGGCGCCGGCATCGGCTCCGGCCTCGGCGGCGGCACGGCCAATGCACCGAAGAACCCGAAGGAAGAAGGCTGGCGCGACACGCACGTGCGCATCGAGGGCCCGGCCGTGCAGGCCATGCAATGGCTGTTCATCCAGCACTGGGTGCGGCAGGATGCCGACGACTTGCGCGACGCCGTGTACTTCCCCTCCCCCCAGGTTGCCGGCGACAAGGTGGTGCGCATCCTGGGCAGCGAGCCCGATGGCAAGTTCGAGATCTACAAGGCGTTGCTGCTGGCGATCCAGCAGTCGAAAAAATCCATCCACATCACCTGCGCCTACTTCGTCCCGGACGAGCAGACCCTGCAGGCGCTGATCGACGCCGCCCAGCGCGGCGTGGACGTGCAGCTGGTGCTGCCCAGCGTGTCCGACGCGGCCCTGGTCTTCCACGCCGGCCGCGCCTTCTATTCGCGCCTGCTCAAGGCCGGCGTGCGCATCCACGAGCTGAAGAAGTCCGTGCTGCACGCCAAGACGGCCGTGATCGACGGCGTCTGGTCCACCGTCGGCTCCACCAATATCGACACGCGCAGCTTCCTGCACAACGCGGAAATGAACGTCATCGTCATGGGCGACGCCTTCGGCCTGGAAATGGAAAACGCCTTCAAGGAAGACCTGCGCATCTCCACCGAGATCACCCGCCAGGCCTGGGAAGACCGCCCCATCTCCGTCAAGCTCAAGGAATTCCTGGCCCGCCTCTGGGATTACTGGCTCTGAGTTCCCCTGAGGTCAGGCCCTGGCTTCCTTCGTCAGGACCGAGCGCCAGACGTCGCCGATGCGCTCGAAGTCTTCCAGGCCGGCCGGACGGAAATTCATGAAAGACTCGTCCCAGCTATAGCGTTCGACCTCGATGCGCGAGGGCTCCACGCGCAGCACGTTGAAGGAATTCGATTCGCCGCGTCCCCGGGTGGAGGTCGCGGTGCCGGCCTGCACCACGAGCGCCGCGTAGCCGCCGATCTTGTAGCGGTCCTCGCTCGAATGCGAGTGGCTGGTGTGCATATGCCCCGCCAGCAGCAAGTCCACGCCGCATTGCGAAAAGGCTTCCATTGCCATGCCGGCGCGATCGACCAGGTCGTCCTCATCAAAATGTTCGGGCAGATCGAAGGGATGGTGGGTCACGACGACGCGCGTCAGGTGGCGCGGCAGCTTGTCGAAGCGCTCGTGCAGGGCCGCGATCTGCTCGCGGTTCACACGGCCATCCTTGAAGGTCAGCGAGCGCGCCGTATTCAGGCCCAGCACGGCGATTTCATTGTCGATGTACTCCGGCGTCAGATCATCGCTGATGTAATGCTGGTAATTGTCCAGGGGCGTGAGGAAGCGCGCCAGCACGTTGTATAGCGGAATGTCGTGATTGCCGGGAACGATGATCTGCGGCTGCGGCAGCGTCGCCAGATAGTTGCCGGCTTCGGCAAACTGGCCCCGGCGGGCGCGCTGCGTCAAGTCGCCGGACACCACCACCACATCCGGCTGCAGCCCATGCACGGTCGCGCGCAGCGGCGCCAGCAATTGCTCGTCCACCCGGCCGAAATGCAGATCCGATAAGTGCACCAGTGTTCGCATGATCAAGCCTCCTCACGGCGCCAGCACCGCCATTGCTCCCGGACGTATGCGGTAGCGCAGCGGCGTCGCCATCACGGTCACCTCGCCATCGGTCGCCACGCGCAGCCGCTTGTGGCGGGTTTCCACTTGCAGCTCGGGCGCCAGCACCGCATCGAAATCGCGCGCCTGGGCCAGCCGTCCCAACAGGGCGTGGAAGGCCAGGCGAACCAGTCCCAGCCGGGTCGTGCGCTGGGCGACGTACAGGCTCAGCTGTCCGCCATCGATGCGGGCCCGCTCGCCGATATTGAAGCCCTGCATCGTGTACTCATTGTTGCCGATGAATACGAAAGGCGTGCGGCGCGGATGGCTGTTCTCGCCCAGTTGCAGCCGCACGTTAAGGAAAGGATACCTCCGCAGCGCCGCCAGTGTCGCCCAGCAGAAAGCCAGCCACTTGCCGCGGCCCAGCCGGCGCTGCTGGCGCTCGCGGTCGCGCACGATGTCCGGATACAGGCCCAGGCTGGAGTTATTGAGGAAGATGCGGCCGTTGACCTCGCCGATGTCGACGTGGCGAACCCGGCCTCGCGCGATCACGGCAATCGCCGCATCGAGGTCCAGCGGAATGCCCAGGTCCTTGGCGAAGTGATTCAGCGTGCCCATCGGCAGCACGCCGAACACGGCCTTGCTCTCCACCACCACCGATGCGACGGCGTTGATCGTGCCGTCGCCGCCGCCCGCCACCACGGCCTCCACGCCGCGCGCCAGGGCGGACTGGGCGGCGGCGATCATCTCCTGTCCGCTGTGCGCCAGGACAACGTCTGGCCGCAGGCCATGGACGGCAAACTTGTCGTGCAGGGACTTCACCAGCGCCTCGTCATGGCCCAGCCCCGCGCCGGCGTTGACGATGACGGCGATGGCGCTCATTGCTGCCGCCCCGCTTCGCGCCGGCGCCGCCAGGTGGACACGCCCGTGATGCAGATCGCGAGCCAGGCCACGCCTTCGGCCATCGCCGCCAGCACGTCGCTCAGGTAATGCACGCCGAGGTACATGCGGCTGCAGGCCACCAGCAGCACCATCAGCGGCGCGCCGATCAGCGGCAGCCAGCGCCAGCCGCGCTTCACCAGGTAACAGGCCAGCACGCCATAGAACAGGGTCGCCGCCACCGTGTGGCCGCTGGGGAAGCTGTAGGTGGCCAGCGTCAGCAGCGGCTCGTCGAACCAGGGACGGGCGCGCTGGTAGCTGTGCTTGAGCGCGACATTGAGGAGCATGCCCGGTGGCAGCGCGAGCAGCAAGGTGGCCAGCCAATATGGCTCGCCGCGGCGCCAGAACCATATGGCCAGCAGCAGGCCCAGCACCGAGATGCCCGCCAGGCTGTGCAAGTGCGTCAGCGCCAGCATGAGGCTAGTCATGGGCTGGAAAGCGTGCATGTGCAGCCACTGCGCCAGTTGCAGGTCGAAGGCTGCCAGGCCGGCCTGGCGGCGCATGGCTTCGGCAAGTTCATGAAAGGCGTAGGTGGCGGAAAACAGCAGCGCCAGGCCCACCGTCAGGTGCAGCCCCAGTTGCTGGCCCGGCGCGAGGCGGGCCGCAAGGAAGCGTTTCAGCTTCTTATAGGCGATGCGGGACATGCGTCAGCAGGATATGCACAAAAACAACGATTAACAAAAAAACCTGATTTTTCATACAGTCCTGTGTTTTTGTACAGTAGTTGTGCTATTCTACTCTCACTGGTTCAACACTAACTTGAAAACACCACCGCAAAGGGAACTGTCATGACCACTATTCAAAGCACTTTCGACTCTCGTTTTGGCCTCGAATACGCCCCCATGTCCTTCCTGATCCGCTTTGGCAAGCGCGAGATGCTGGTGTGCCGTGACTTCCGCAAGCGCTTCTACGCGGTGAACCCGATCATCGAATGCGATACCGGCGTGCAGCCGGGCCATGTCGAGGTGCTGCTGTTTGGCCGCTGGCTGCTGATCCTGTCCAAGGCCCGCTGAGCAGTTTCTCACATCTGTTCTACCTGCGCGCGCAAGAAGTCGCGCAACTGAATCACGATGGGCGTGACCTGCGAGCGGTGCATACAAACAAGGTTTAGCGGCACCTCTTCACCCGCTATCTCTGGCAAAAGCACTTGCAAGCGCCCGGCCTTCAGGTCGGCGGTCACGTCCAGGCGTGATTTATAGGCGATGCCTAATCCGGCCACGGCCCAGCGCCGCACGAGGTCGGAATCATCGGTGCATCGATTGCCGCTGACCTGCACCATCCGTGTTTCCCCATCCTGGGGAGCGAAGGTCCAGCGGTCGTAAATCACTTCGTCCAGCGCGAAACGGAGGCAGTTATGCCGCCGCAAATCTTCTAATGCATTGAGCCTGCCATGCTGGCGCACATAGTCCGGCGCGGCGACCAGCACCCGACGGTTGTCCGCCGTAATCGGCATCGCCACCAGGCTCGAATCATCCAGCTTGCCATAACGGATCGCGAGGTCGACGGGCTGGCGCGCCATGTCCGCTAGGCGGTCGCTGACGCTCATCTGGTAGCTGATGCCCGGATACTGGGCCTGGAATTTATCCAGCCAGGGCAGCAGCACGTTGCGCCCCACGTCCGAAGACAGGGAAATCTTCAGCGTGCCGGTCAGCGTTTCCTTGCCCTGCATCAGGGTTTCGTGTCCTTCCCTCAGCAGGCGCAGTGCTTCCCGTGCGTGGCGCAGATAGTGTTCGCCTTCATCCGTCAGCCGCAGTGAGCGGGTGGTGCGGGCAAACAGCCGCAGCTGCAATTCCGCCTCCAGCCGCTTCAGCGCGGCACTGGCCATGGCCGGCGAGATAGCGAGGATGCGGGCCGCCGCCGACAGGCTGCCGGCATCAGCCGTGCTGACAAATACGGTGAGGTCATCAAGGCGAAGCATTTTCTTCATTTCATTGAAAGTGTTTCGGCGATTCTAGTCTTTTTCTTCGTTCCACGATAAATGAAGATAGCGGCATCGACAATCTTTAGAGGAAAAGACCATGAAAGCCGTCGCTTACCGCGCCTCCCTGCCCATCGACCATACCGAAGCCCTGATCGACGTTGAACTGCCCGCACCTGTTGCCGCCGGCCGCGACCTGCTGGTCGAAGTGAAGGCGATTTCCGTCAACCCGGTCGATACCAAGATCCGCCGCAATGTGGCGCCTGCCCAAGGCGAACTGAAGGTGATCGGATGGGACGCCGCCGGCGTCGTCAAGGCCGTGGGTCCCGATGTCACGCTGTTCAAGCCGGGCGATGAAGTGTGGTATGCCGGAGCCCTGACGCGCGCGGGCACCAACAGCGAACTGCACCTGGTGGACGAACGCATCGTCGGCCACAAGCCGCGCAAGCTGGACTTCGCTGAAGCGGCCGCCCTGCCCCTGACCGCCATCACCGCCTGGGAACTGCTGTTCGACCGCCTGCAGGTATCGCGCGATAAAGGCGAGACGGGTAAATCCATCCTGGTCACCGGCGCTGCCGGCGGCGTCGGTTCCATCCTCGTGCAGCTGGCACGCCAGCTGACGGGCCTCACCATCATCGGCACGGCGTCGCGTCCCGAAACGGCGGAATGGGTACGCACGCTCGGCGCCCATCACGTGATCGACCACACCAGGCCGCTCAATGAAGAAATCAAGCGCGCCGGACTGCCGCCAGTCGATCACATCGCCAGCCTGAACCAGACTGATGCCCACTTTGCCGCGCTGGCCGATCTGATCGCGCCGCAAGGCAAGCTGGCCCTGATCGACGACCCGGACCAGCTCGATGTCCGCCTGTTGAAGCGCAAGAGCGTGTCCCTGCACTGGGAATTCATGTTCACGCGCTCGATGTTCGAAACGGCGGACATGCAGAAGCAGCACGCGTTATTGAATGACGTGTCGCAGCTGGTGGATAGCGGCGTACTGAAGACGACGCTTAACGAGCGCTACGGCAAGATCAATGCAGAAAACCTGAAGCGCGCGCACGCCCTGATCGAAAGCAATCGGGCGCGCGGCAAGATCGTGCTGGAAGGCTTTTAAACAGGCTGGATAGCGGCGCGGGCGGCGTGCGCGTCCGCGCTGGCCTGCGCTGCAAGCTGGTACGCCTGCTCCTGGCGCAGCAGGGAAAGTGCGCGCGTATCATGGGCTTCGAGCGCGCCCTGCAAAGTCGTCGCCCTTTCGCAGGAGAGATCAACGGCAGTCAGGAAAGCCTTTTGCGTGCGCTCCAGCAGCCATGAGCGGAAACCGATGCTGACGAATTGCGTGCCGATTTCGACGCACAATGCGCGCAATTGCAGTAGCGTGCGCTTGGTCGATTCGATGTCGTTGCGCATGCCCTGATCGATGTCGATTAGTTCGGTACGGGCTTTTTCATGCGCGGAGAGTTCGCGTATCGTGGCAAGCCAGCGCTGGATGCGGCCCGCAATGCGGCTGATGCGAGCGGTCTTCCCCTCCATCATGATGCAGTAGTTCAGGCACAGGAACCAGGTCGGCAACTGGGCCAGGAAAAGCGGCATGCCGAATTTGCGCATCTGCGTTTCGAATCGTTTGAATTTCTTGAGCAGCTCGCCAATACTGGCAACCAAAGGATCGTTGCGCATGATGTACCTCCCCCCGGAAGTGTCTGCGACATTCCAAGTATAGGCAGCTGCGACGCTTGGGGCCGCTCGTTTGAATTGACGCAGATTAAAGGGCGTGCATTCAGCCCGGTGGGGATCAGTGCGAGCCGTTCAACCAGGCTTCTTCGTGTTCGCGCTCGCGCCGGCGCCGTTCGGCCGGTGTATCGAAGGCGCTGAGATAATCCCGGTGCTTGCGCTGCATCTGGGCGATGTCGCGCTCGATTTGTTCAATTTCGGCCGCTTCCGGCGAGAAGTGCATGAATTCGGCGCGCTGGTTTTTCAGCTTGTGTTCTTCATCGGCCAGTTCGGACACGCGCGTTTCGCAGCGCTGCACGGTGCGCCGCAGCTTTTCCGGCGTGATGCCTTGTTTGCGCAAATCGGCCAGGACGGCCATGTCCGAGCGCACGACGTTGATGCGGCGCTGCAGGTCAGCGATTTCCCCGTTGACCGCCTCGATATCGCGCTTGTTCTTTTCCGCATACGCCACGCTGCGGCGTTCGGAAAGCAGGCTCATCTCGGCCTCCAGCAACTGGAATTCGTCCTTGAAGGGACGCTGAAATCCCTCCAGCTGGGCACGGCAAGCCGCCATCTGCTTTTCCAGCGCCAGCACTTCCAGCTGCACCTTGCTGAGCGCGATGCCGAAGCGGCGATGGGCTTTCTCTTCCAGCCCCTTGTTGGCCGCCAGCAGCCGCGCTTCAAGACGGATCGTGGAAAACTTTTGATCGCCCTCGGCTTCGTATTCGGCGCGCCGCGCGTGCTCCCATGCGCGGAAGGCGGAAGGAAGACGCAGGCGGCGGTATTGATATTTGATCCAGTTCAGCATCGCCCTAATTTATCATCGCCCGCACAGCAGGGGCAAGGGCAGGCACCAGGTCGATCGCATTGCTCGGATGCGCGATCGTATTGCAGCTGATGACCTGGCCCACGCCCATGTCCTGCAGCTCGGCGTAGGCATTGTCCGCGAAGACCGGGTGCACGGCCACGCACACCGGCCTGGCCAGCCCCGCATTCAACACGTGGGCGGCGGCGCTCATCATCGTGCGCGCCGTGGAGGCGATGTCGTCCACCAGCACGGGCGTGTGATCGCGCCAGCGGTCAGTGTCCGGCACCGACACCGACACATCGCGGTCGCCGCGCCGGATCTTCTCCAGCACAATGCAGGGGGCGCCGGCAAACTTCGCCACCTCGCCCGCCCACTGCTCGCTTTCCGCATCCGGTCCGATGATCAGGGGCCGTTCGATGTTCTGCTTCACCCACTGTGCGATATCGGCCGCCGCGTGCACGATGCTGGTCGGAATGCTATAGCACTCGTCCAGCGAATTGTGGCGGTGGAGGTGGGGGTCGATTGTCACCATCCAGTTGACAATCGAAGAGAGCAGCTTGCCGAAGGCGACCGAAGTCTGGCCTTCGCCTTTGTGGAAAACGGAATCCTGGCGCATATACGCCAGGTAAGGGGTCACCAGTCCGATGCGCGTTGCGCCCTGCTCGCGGGCCAGGCCGGCGGCGAAGTACAGGGTCATGAATTTCTCGTCGGGCCGGTCCAGGCTGCCGGCGAACACGACCTCGCGGCCAGCGACATCGGACAGCAGCCGCACATAGGCCTCGCCATCCGGGAAGCGGCGAATCGTCGCGCCGCCGTGCTCCCAGCCAAGCTCCTGCGCCAGCCGCTGCGCAAGCTCCTCGCCACCTGGCAAGGCAAACAGAATGGGCTTCATTCCCTCTCCTTCTCGGAAAAGCATCAGCCAATTCTACAGCACATCAATCATTGCACTAGTGCTAAAACTGCCCTCTACCGCAAGTCGATCCCCGACGATAACAAAGTAGCGTCCACCGGCCCAGTCCGCTTCCAGCCGCGCCTCGCTTCCAAGCGGCACAGGCGCCACGAAGCGCGCGCCCATCGACGCAACCCGTCGCCCGCCCGCGCGCTCCAGCAGCGCGCACGCCTTGGCGATTGTATGCATTCCGTGCACAATCGGCTGCTGCAGCCCGAACAGGCGCGCCGACCAGCGCCACAGATGGATCGGGTTCCAGTCGCCGGACACTTGCGCATAGCGCCTGCCCTCGTCTTCCTCCAGCCGCCACGCGCCGACCGGCTCGCCCAGGGCGCCATCCAGCGCCAGCCTGAGCCTGGCTTGCCGCTCGCCGCGTACGGCCAGGTAGCGGCTCTCGCAGCGGAATACCGGCTGTCCACCCTGCTCCACCATCGTCTCGAACGCACAGTACTGCGCGCCGGACGCCGTCCGCGGCTCGACCCGCAAACCATCACGCACCCTGAACTCGCCATCCAGCCGCGGCGGCGCGAACTCGGTGCTCGCATTCTCCACATGGATCATTCCCGCCAGCCTGAACGGAAATGCCGGCCCGGTCATCGTCGCCAAATGCGCGCGCTGCGCAATGAGGTAGTAGAACGAGACGGGCAGCGCATCCGGCGCGAGGCCAAACAGCGCCCGGTAGGCATCCAGCTGCGCCAAGTCCTGGGCCGCCAGCCGGTAGCAGGACTGGCTCGCCGCTCCACGCCCGCCATTACCGCTGCGGCTCCGCAGCACGCCCTTCAGCAGACCGAGCAAGCTGACCGATGGAAGATCTCTGGAGCTGCCGCTCACGCTCGTTCCCCTTTGCTATGCCCTCGAAAGTCCCGCGGCGAACTGCCCATGACGCGCTTGAAGGCATTGCTGAACGCCGCCTCGGACTCGTAGCCATGCGCAAACGCGATCGAACCCACGGATGCCGGCGTGCGCAGCAAGGCATGCGCCGCGCAGCGCATGCGCCAGCGCAGCAGATAATCCAGCGGGCTCGTGCCGACCAGCCTGCTGAATCGCGCCGCAAATGCTGACCGCGACATGCCCGCAACCGAAGCCAGTTCCGCGACCGACCAGTGCTGCATGGGAAGCGCATGCATTTGTCTCAGGACCT
>DASWYX010000355.1:0-2435 GCA_036404755.1 Pseudoduganella sp. | reverse complement strand
CAGGAAACCGAGGAGCGCCGCTACCAGAACAACCGCGCCATCGAGGCGACGGCCAATGCGCGCGGCGCCTACATCGAACGCCTGCGCTACACGATCAAAACCTACACGGCCAATATCAAGGAACTGGGCCAGCTGGCGAATATCGAAGTGAACGCCGATCCGGTCAAGCTGGAGAACGACGAACTGCTGCTGGCGCAAGCCGGCCTGCACGTACTCTTCAAGTTCGACGGCAAGGGCCCGATCGGAATGAACGACGGCGAGGCATCCGGCGGCCAGCAGGTGATGAAATCGCTGGTGCTGCTGATTGGCCTGCTGAAGTCCGACGATGGCTCCGGCGGCTTCGTCTTCATCGACGAACCCTTCGCCCACCTGGACATCCGCAACATCCAGCTGGTCGGCGAGTTCCTGAAGAACACCGAAGCCCAGTACCTGATGACCACTCCGCTGACCCACAACACGGACGTCTACGACCCTTCTGAGCTCACCCTCATCACGAGCAAGAAGAAAAAAGACACCCAGTGGGCGCAACCCATCTTCGTCCTCCAGCGCCGCCAGGCGCAAGCAGCCTGATCTCCGCCGCCACGGCAGGGTCAGACCCCGACGTGCATGTTGCATGTCGGGGTCTGACCCCACCACCTGTCGGGGTCTGACCCCGCCAGATGACCTCACCAGAAGTTGACTTTCGCCCGATTTTGATCTTTAATTTCTGTAACGACAGAAATTAAAGAAATTCGACTTCGACCGCGAGGAGTTGCGACCATGCCCGTGCTCACGCTGTACTACGATGGCCACTGCCATTTCTGCCTGCGGGCGGTGCAACGCCTGCAGCGCTGGGACAAGCGCGGTGCGCTCGCCTATGTCGACATCGCCGCACCCGGTTTCGATCCCGCTGCCCTCGGCGTTACGCTGGAAGCGCTGAACACCGAGATGCACGCCCGCCGCGCTGACGGCACGCTGTTGCGCGGCACGGACAGCATCCTGGAGGCGCATATGCTGGCGGGCCGCGCCTGGCTGGTCTGGCCCCTGCGCATTCCCTTCCTGCGGCCCCTGTGCGGCGCCGCCTACCGCGCCTTTGCGCGCAACCGTTACCGCATTTCGCGCCTGCTCGGCCTTGGCTTGCCTACGCCGGCCTGCCAGTCGGGCGCCTGCAGCATCTACCTGGGAGATGATCATGGAACGTAAATGGCTGGTCCGCTGGATGTATGCGGCTGCGCTGGTCCACATCCTCGCCGGCATCGCGCTTGCCGGCTCCGCCGCGCGGCTCGGATTCAATGTCGCGCTGTTCGGCCCCACCATCCAGTGCGTCGGCGTGCTGATGCTGGCGCTCACGCATTTCGGCGACGCCCGCCGCGAGCGCAGCACCTGGCTCTGCATCGCCGCCGGCCTGCTGCTCTGGGCGCCGCAGGACATGCTGCTGTCCCTGCATGCCGGCAAATGGCTCTACATCTGGATCGACCTCGCCACCCTGGCGCTGCTGCTGCCGCCGCTGCTGCGCCTCCAGCATCTCGACGCACGCGCCGCCGCAGCGCTGTCCGGAGTCAAGTCCGCGCACAAGGAGCCAGCATGAGCACGCGCATCCTTGCCTTGCAGCTGATGGCCTTCCAGGGCTGCCTTGGCGCTTTCGACACGATCTACCATCATGAACTGACGGAAGCGTTGCCGCAGCGCGCGACGGCCCGGCGCGAGCTGTCAATACATGCGGTGCGCGCGCTGATCTATGGCGTGCTGTTCATCGGCCTTTCGGCCTGGGTGTGGCAGGGCGCGTGGACCTGGGCGCTGCTGGCGTTGTTCGCGCTCGAAATCGGCCTCACCTTGTGCGACTTCGTCATCGAGGACCGCACACGCCTGCTGCCCGCCACCGAGCGCGTCACGCATACGGTATTGGCGATTAATGGCGGCGCCTTTATCTGCCTGCTGGCGCTGGCCGCGCCGGAATGGCTGCGTGCTGAAACGGGCTTTACCTACGCGCCGCTGGGCACCTTGAGCGCCTTCCTGGCCCTGTGCGGCGTAGGCGTGATGGCGTCCGGCGTACGTGATGCGATTGCCGCGAACAAGGCGGCGCCCGATGCCGCCGCCGGCATCGACGGTGTCGCAAGCTTCGAAGGCTCTGCGCAGACGGTGCTGGTCACCGGCGGCACAGGCTTTGTCGGCCATGCCCTGATCCCGGCCCTGCTGGCAAGCGGACACCGGGTGATCGTGCTGACGCGCGATCCGCGCAAGGCGGCAATGGAATTCAACGGCGCAGTGCGCGCAATCGGCAGCATGGCGGAGCTGCCGCGCAACGAGCGCATCGATGTGATCATCAACCTGGCCGGCGCGCGCATCCTCGGCTGGCGCTGGACGGCAAAGCGCACGGCCGAACTGCGCCGCAGCCGCGTCGCGCTGACCGAAAAGCTGGTGGACTGGATCGCGGCGGCCGAACACAAGCCGCGCCT